>NZ_BAAFZI010000005.1:0-92024 GCF_045862175.1 Lacticaseibacillus salsurae
CTCAACTTTTGCACGGAACACTGCACGAGCCTTGATCACCGGTATTGCCTATAACCTGGTTCAGCTCTTTAAACAGCTCTTTGTCTCGGAAGACCGTCGTTCAACCATCTCCTCGCTACGGTTCAGTCTCTTTCACATCGCCGGTAGGATTACTTGGCACGCCCGTCGTGTGGTGATCCATCTTGCTTCTAACTATGTTTACAAGAACTGGTTTAGTCGGCTCATGGACGAAGTCCATCAGTTGGCGACCTGAACTGAGTAACTGAATAGGTCGTGCGTCGAGCCGAAAACTGGGTCGGTCTGTTCGTGGTGCATCGATCACCAACTTCTCCGCTCAGTCAGTATTCGCAACGCTCCAAACGTTGCTTTCAGACCGGCCAGATGCGATTTCATGTCCCAAATACCGAGGTGAATAATCCAGGTTGATGAAGGCGACCATGGCTTGATAATGCAGCGACGTGAACGCACCGAAGATAAAGTAGAACTGATAAGTGAAGACATTGACGCCATAAGCGCGCAGCCACCAGATCCAATGCGAATCATCGATATGTGGCAAGCCGTATTTGATCGCCACCATCAACAGCATTTGGATGGCGAAACTGATGCCTAATACCCAGCCGTGATGGCCAGTGGTTTTTTTAAATAGCCACACCAAAAACGGAAACAGCACATACAGCTGCAAGGTGACTAAAATGTAGTACATGTAGAATTGATTGCCGTGAATGATCGCGCTGTAATAAGTCGATGCGAAGTTATTCAAGGAAAATCCTGGGGTGCCGACTAGCAAGGCAAACACCATCAAAATGAAATTCCATAACAAGTAAGGCCAACCTGATCCAGCAAAGCGCTTCTTGAAGAAATTCGGCCAGTCGTCTTTTTTGTAGTAGTTCAGCGTCAAAACCAAGCCAGTCATAAACATGAAGCCCATTCGAGTGAAGTGGATGGTCAAATGCGTCGACAGCAACAGCATATGCGCCCAGCCAGTGGCATTGGTCATACTTTGCGCAAAAGCGGTGGTGGTGTGGTTCAACAACACGCCAAAAATAAACATGATGCGCATGGCATCGACTTCATATAAGTATTTGCGTTTTTTCTTTTGTCCGGTTGCCAACGATCAAACCTCCTGTGCCGTGTTTAAGATCACGCCTAACACGTCTTCTGAAACAGTGGCGATGGTGGCGGCATCTTTGCCTTTGGCCCCGTCAGCTTCATAAACATTGGTGCCATCTTTGACCACGATCACCCGATCAGCCATGCGCGCCGCTTCTTCGACATCATGGGTGATCAACAAGGTGGTGAGGTGTTGTTGTTCGCAGATCTGGGTGATCGAATCTTGCATTTTACGCCGCGTTAAAGCATCAAGCGCCCCGAGGGGTTCATCCAACAACAACAACTGCGGGTCGGCCATCAACGCTCGGCCTAATGCCAAGCGCTGTTTTTGCCCACCAGATAACGAGCTGGGGTAAGAATCCGCGAAATCTGCTAAGCCAACAGTTTCAAGCATGGCTTTGGCGCGGTTTTGTTGGGTTTTGTCACTGGACTTAAAAGATAAGTTTTGCACATTGGTCATCCAAGGCAATAAGCGATCATTTTGAAACATGACGCGGGTGACCATCGCTTTTTTGGCGTAATGGATCGTGCCGCTAGTGGGTTGTTCCAATTGAGCAATCAAGCGCAAGATCGTGGATTTACCGCCGCCAGACATCCCGACTAAAGCGATGAATTCGCCTGGATAAATGGAGAAGTTGACGTCATGCAAAGCCGTTTTGTCACCATAAACTTTGCCGAGGCGTGCTAAAGTTACTAAAGGTTCAGTCATGTTAACGGCTCCTTTCTGCTTGCCAATCTAAGCAAATGTCTTCTAGTAATTTGGCGATCAGATCTGAGATCTTGCCTAATAACGCGTAGATCACGATACATAACAAAACAGTTTTCATGTTCATGAACTCTTGGGCGTTAGTGGCCATGTAGCCGATACCTGACGTGGAGCTGATGGTTTCAGCCACGATCAAAGTCGTCCACATCACCCCAAGCGCATAGCGGACGCCTACTAAGATCGTTGGCAACGCGCCTGGGAAAACGATTTTTGTCAGCATTTCGCGTTTGGATAAGCCATATGCTTGACCCATTTCGATCAATTCTGGATCCACACTGGTGATGCCATGGAAGGTGTTGATATAAATCGGAAACATCACGCCGACAGTGACCAAGGAGATCTTGGCGGTTTCGCCGATCCCAAACAAAATGATCACCACTGGGATCAAAGACAAATGGGGGATGTTGCGCAACATTTGGATCGTGGAATCAAACAAGGCGCGCGCAGTTTTGGATAAGCCGTTGAGGAGGCCAAAGATAAAGCCCACCGAACCACCAATGGCAAACCCGACTAAGGCGCGATATAAACTGATGCCCATGTTTTTTTGTAATTCGCCGCTTTGCCACAAGCTCACGCCATCTTGAAAAACTGACCAAGGCGTCGGCAACAGCTTCGTCGAGATCCACCCAAAGTTGCCGGCGATCTGCCAAATGACGATCAAGCCAATTGGGATCAACCAAGGCAAGAACTGCTTGAAACTATAGGTGTGGGATCGTTTTGCGTGGCGCGTCAAGTCCGTCGCGTTATCCATAATGTCATCTCCATCGATTAATTGTTTAATGAGGTTATGTTGCCCATACTAATCAGACAAGCTTAAACCCAACTTAAAAGACGATACTTTTGTGAAAATGGCGGTGGCGGTGGTTAAAAAAAGTCGAGGTGATCGACCTCGACTAAGATGCGTTACTGGTGGTAGTCAGCGATATAGTTTTCCAATTTGCGCCGTGTGCGTTCGCGGGCGCGGCGCACTTTAAGCGGTTGTTGGCTCAAGGTGCCATTCATTTCGGCGATAAAACTTTGGGCTTCGATCGCCGACAAGTGATCGAGAAACTCCCGAAATTCGATCCCCATCAACAAGGCATCTTCATAAGCACGCGGGGATTCGTGCACGCGATTTTCTGGGACTTTGGGCATGAGTAAGGCATTTTGATCGATGGCGCGTTTCAATGCAAAGTTGAGCCGCACCAAACCGTTGAGTTGTGAGTAGACGACGAGGCGAAAATAAGCACCGAATTTCGATCCTGAAGTGCCGTTAAAGCTAAGGATCGTGCGCAACAATGCCGCTCGGGATTCTTGCAGCCAATCATCGCGGTCAAAGCCTTTTAAGTGATAGCGTGCCACCACATGCAACAACAAAGGCTGATATTGCGCAAACAGCGCTTCAAAGGCATCAGAATCATGGGCGGCAACTTTCACCAAAGCCAAGATCTCTGCTTCTGTGATGTTCTCACCCCCAATGATCGGGCAGTGACTACCCCATGCTTACATTATATAAGCACAAAGGCCGTCGACCTAAAATTTCCCCGCCGACGCGTTGATGCCCAAGCACAAAAAAAGCCTTGACCCCATGTGGGTCAAGGCTTAACGCATTTAACTGCGGCGGCGCAAAAGCTGTTTGGTCAAGCGGATCAAGGTGTGCTTAACTGGCGCTTCTGGCAAGCGCGCCAAACCATCCAGTGCCTGTTTTGTGTAATCTGCCGCCATGTCGCGCGCTTGTTCGACGCCGCGATATTTGGTCACCAGCGCCATCACCGCTTGTAAGTCTGCTGCGGTCATCTGCTGTTGCTGCTGCAAATATGGTAAAAAAGCGGCGCGATCTTGGCTCATCGCTAAGATCAATGGGGCAGAGTACACGCCTTGTTTCATATCTTCATGGACTGGTTTGCCTAAGGTGTTAGCGTCTGCGGTGTAATCTAAAATATCATCTAACAATTGAAAGGCGATGCCGATATTTAAACCGATGGCTTCGACTTTTTTGGCAAAGCGCAGTGGTTGACCACTTTCATAACTGCCAATAAAACTCGACAGCGCAAACAGCTGACCGGTTTTGCCAGAGACTTGCTTTAAATACTGATCAATGGTCATTTCGTAGTTGTAGCGCGTGGCCATTTGTTCTAACTCACCGTTGAGCAAGCGCTCCATGGACCCAGCATCTTGTTGCACTGAGCGCAAGTCACTGGCGTATTTGGCGATCAACTTAAAGCACACCACAAACAAATAATCGCCAGCATACACCGCCACGTCTTCGCCAAATTGCGCTGAGATCGTGGGCAACCCACGCCGTACGCTGGATTTGTCGATGATGTCATCATGCACCAACGTGGCGTTATGCAACGCTTCAACCGCTGCTGCCAAGGCGATCATTTTGTCTGGGTCGCGCTTGGTGGAAAATTGTGAAAACAATAAACAATATGCCGGGCGCAACAGCTTGCCACCAGCGTTGATCATGTCGATCAAGGCGTCGGCGACTTTGGTATTTTGTGGTTTGATCTCTTGTTGGATCAGTTGCAAGGTATCAGTAAGTTCAGAGGCGACTTCAGGATAGTCCGCCCACATTGGATGGATCAACATGCTTTTCTCCTTTGATGGCGATCAAAGCGCAATCGACTGAGGGTTTGAATATGTTCAAATAAGAAGTTAGCGGCGACCCCAACGGCGATCCCGGCTAATATGCCCATAAAACTGAGGATCGGCAAGTACAACATCACGGTCCAAGATTGTGCGATCCAACTGGCTACCACCAACTGGCCGACATTATGCAAAATGCCACCAGCGGCACTGATGCCGATCATCGACACGCGTTTTTCACCAAGTTGTTTGATCATGAGCATCCCCAGCCACGATAAGATCGCGCCAGCCCCTGAATACATGAAGGTCGATAACGTCCCGCCTAGCAACGTCGTCAACACGATGCGCAAGATCATCAATAAGAAGCTGTCAGATGTGGACATGGTGAATAAGGAAATGATCGTGATCAAATTGGCTAAGCCGAGTTTGGCGCCAGGCGCAAAGGCAAAAGGAAAGGGGATCATGCGCTCTAGCAAGCCGATGATCACGCCTTGGGCACACAATAAGGCGATAAAAATGACTTGACGGGTCCGGTCTGGTCGATAATTCATTCTGTTACCATCCCTCCCGTATTGTTGCCGCTACTGTGGCCAGTGGATTTGATCTCGACGAGTAATTTGTGCGGCAAGCACACAATGGTTTGTCCAGGTTTGGAGATCTTACCTTTGCGCACACAGACTTGGTCTTGGCAGTTGGCATCTTTAATCTGGATCTGGTTGCCAGTGGCGACGATGGTGTTCCAGTCATGGCCGTCATTGTATCGCCAAGTGGTGGTGCCTTTGTGCCCAGTCAACTTCAAGCGGTAAACTTCTTTGCCGTTATGCGTGACTACCGCCGTATACACTGGCTGGCTGGCTGAACGGGTAGCTTGTTGCGTTGCTTCTTGATGGGCAAACACGACGTAAGGGATAAACGACGCCACCAACAACAAGATCACAATGATGTAATCGAAGGGCTTGATCATGTGTAAATAGTGTTTCATAAAAAGCTCCCTTCGAAAATAGTTTGTGGCAGGTTTGGCGCTGATAAGAAAAAAGGTCCTGGGGTCAATTTTACCCCAGAACCCAAATCCGGAAAACCGTTATTCCCAACTACTTGGCATCATTGCCATATAGTGCTTGGGGTTTGCCATACCACCACTTGCCAAAGGTCTTTTGCAAGTAAGGAACGACCCACTTATCCAAGCCAAAGGAGCGACCGGAACCATTCATTGTGGCCAAGGCCATTGGGATCATCCAAATGTTGACCCAATAAAACATCCCGCTTAAGCAGAAGATCACAGTGAAGGCCACAGACATCCCACCAGCGACCCAAGTGAACAAGCCAGCGACTAAAGCTAACCCGATCAAAATTTCGATGACCGTCATCGACTTTTGCATGAAGAAAGCCACTTGTTGGTTTGGAATGAAGATCTTGGTCACTGAAGCCATCCAATCAGGCATCACGTTAAACACAGCCATTGGGTCTTTGCCGTATTGATAAGACAACGAGAAGACTTGCTTGGCGGTGCTGGCTGCACTAGCTGCAGCATCAGCGCCACCACCAGAAGCAGCAGACGTGGCATCAGCACCAGCGGCACTGGCACCAGATGTGGCAGCGGGCTGCAACCAAGTGAATGGCAAGTGCAGTTTGTCGATGAACCAAGATTCTTTGCCAGAAACTTTATAAGCACAATCGACTAACCACATAGCGCCTAAGAAGATCCGCGCCGGCACTGCCCACAACACGTTACCTTGACGGGAAATGTGGCCACGCATCAAGTTGCGATCGTTGCGGGTACGGAAGAATTCGTGCATCAAGTATTGGAACAAGTAGTAACCAGAATAGATCTGCACGAAATACAACATGTTGACCAAATGCTTCATCAACATCGCAAAGAAGCCGGACAAATGCATGAAGCCCATTAAGTTGGCCACACCATAACGCGAGCCTAAGCTGACCATGAAACCAGAATAAGAAGCTTTGTAGTCAGCGTCTGGGGTTTGACCATTCATTTGCTTGGTGATGTTATCCAAAGCTGTTTGGGCACTGGCTTCAGCGCCTTGCACGATTTGCGGTTCACCACGATCGGAATTGCCGCCAAAGAAGGACACATCCCCGACGACATAGATCTTGTCATCGTCAACAGATTGCATGTGGGAGTTGACCACGATGCGCCCGGCGCGGCCTTGGGTCAACTTGAAGTTGGCCGCTTGGCTGGAGGCTTTGACCCCGGCAGTCCAGATCAACGTGGCCGTGGGATATGTGGACCCATCTTTTAAGTCCACATGATCTTCGTGCACACCGACCACACCAGTGTTTTTCATCACGTTGATGCCGCGCTTGCGCATGTACTTTTCGGCTTTAGCCGCATCGGTACGATCGAGCATATTCATGATGGTTGGCGCCATTTCCATTAAAGTGAACGTCAACTCGGCTGGATCAAGTTTGAATTCTTTGGCTAAGCTTTCACGCCAGTCACGTAATTCACCAATGGTTTCCGTCCCAGTAAAGCCGGAGCCGACGACCACGATAGATAACAAGGCCTTGCGTTTTTCAGGGTCATGTTCAGTGGCGCCACGACGCACCACGTCACGCACATGTTCTTTAAGTTGGATGGCTTGTTCCCATGAACCTAAAGTGAAGCCATGTTCTTTGACCCCTGGGGTGCCAAAGTCATTTGGTTCTGAACCGATACCTAACATCACGTAATCGTATGGGTAAGCCCCATGCTTGGTTTTGACCAGCTGGTTTTTACGATCGATCGTGGTGACTTCATCGGTGACCAGTTTGACGTTCTTGCGACGACAGAACAAACGTTGTAAATCGTATTGGATCGCATTTTCGTCGACGCGGTCAGCGGCGATTTCATGCAATTCAGTCATATAAGTGAAGTATGAATGCTTATCGATCAAGGTGATGGTGACATCTGGATCTTTTTTAAACTTCTTGGCTAACCGCTTAGTTGCATAAACCCCTGCAAATCCGGCGCCGATGACGACGATATTTTTTTGCGTCATGGCAATAACACTCCTTGTGTGAATTCTTGATTAAATGATTGCTGATTACGCTTGTCATTATACCTTTAACCCAATCTGTTTGTCCATAATTTCACACGGTTTGAAATGGTTTCTCATAATCAACTCGCAATTCAACAACGACGTACACTTGTAAGCGGTAATTGGTCTAGTAAGAATCTGGTGTGAAAGCGCTAAATTTTTTCGGAATTTGTTGCTTTTTGCACAAACACTGAGTACACTTATTTTGTGTGAAAGGTAACACAAATTTAGGCATTATTCAAAAAAGGGGTACTGACAGATGAAATTAAAGACAGTGACTAGCATTTCCGTGATCGCATTGACCGCCTTAAGCTTAGCTGCTTTTGGGAACCCGTCCACCAACACCGTTGATGCTGCAAGCAAAGCTGCAGCCAAACAAATCGCTGGCGGCAAGTTGAAGAATGGTAAATACAAGCTGCAAGAAACGGGCTATTCTCATGGCTACAAAGTCAAGATGGGCATGACCGTTAAAAAAGGCAAGATCACCAAGACCACATATGACTATGTCGACAAAAACGGCAAGTCCAAGACCAAAGACAAAGCTTACGAAAAGCAAATGAAGAAAGTCGCTAAGACTGGTCCTAAAGAATACATCCCACAACTGAACAAAGCCTTCAAGAAGGCTGGCAGCAACACGTCTGCTATTGAAGTTGTTTCTGGTGCCACTGAATCTTCATGGTCTTTCAAGAACTATGCGGCACAATTAGTTCAAGCTGCCCAAGCTGGCAACCACAAGACCATCAAGATCCAAAACACCAAGAAGATGAAAGACGGCACCTACTCCTTGGCTGAAAAGAACTATTCTCATGGCTACCGTGTGGTATTTTCCATCACTGTTAAAGACGGCAAGATCACCGCTTCTAACTATGACAACGTCGACAAGAACGGCAAGTCCAAGACTAAAGACACTGACTACGAAAAGTCGATGAAGAAAGTTAACAAAGTCGGCCCTGTTGAATACACTAAGGAATTGAACGAAGCTTTAGTTAAGAAGCAAACACCTGCTGAAGTTGACGTGGTTTCTGGTGCCACTCACAGTTCCACTTCCTTCATTCAATATGCTGAACAATTGATCAACGCTGCGCAAGCTGGCAACACCAAGAAGATCACTGTTGACAACGTCGTGTACGCTGAATAAGCACACACATTTGCACACAATAATGGGTAGTATCCTTGTGGGTACTACCTGTTTTTGTTCTCAACTGGTATCCTAGAATTATTCTGTGCTGGAAGGAATTTGATAATGAAAAAGTTTTGGATCGGCGTCGCGACGCTGTTGTTGGCCGTCACGACGCTTGCAGGCTGTGGGCAACAAGCCGCCCCAGTGAAAAAAGCCCCAACATTGCTGAAGACGCCTTATGAAGACACCCAATTTCTGATGGGTACAGTCGTCACCTTGCGGGTGTATGACAAAGGCAAAGAAAATGCGTTAAATGACGCGTTTGATCGCATCAAAGTCCTAGCGCGCGAAACCACGGTCAACCAAAAAGGCTCTGAAGTCGATGCCGTCAATGCGCAAGCCGGCAAAAAAGCCGTTAAAGTGACACCGGCGATCTATTCGATGATCAAATATGCCAAAAGTTACTCTGATCGCTCGCAAGGCGCTTTTGACTTGGCCATTGGGCCGATCACCAGTTTGTGGCATATCGGCTTTTCTGATGCGCGCAAACCCAGTCAAGCTGAGATCGATGCCAAATTACCATTAGTCAACTATAAAGACGTGGTGCTCAACGACAAAAAACAAACCGTTTATTTGAAAAAACCAGGCATGGCCATTGACCTTGGGGGTATCGCCAAAGGCTTCATCACCGATCAAGTGGTGAAAGTTTTAAAGCGCGAGCATGTGTCCACTGCCATCATTGACCTTGGCGGCAATATTTATGTTTTAGGCCACTCACCAAAAGGCGCCAACAAGCCTTGGACTGTCGGGATCCAAGATCCGAAGAAGTCTCGCGGTACCGCCATTGGGACAGTCCCAGAAAAGAACATGACCATTGTCACCAGTGGGATCTATGAACGCTACTTGAAAGTTGACGGTCACGTTTATTCGCACTTGATGGATCCCAAAACTGGCTATCCATTTGAAAATAACTTAATGGGCGTGTCGATCATCACCAAAAAGTCTGTCGATGGGGATGCCTTGTCCACGGCAACTTTTGATAAAGGGTTGCAAGGCGGCATGGCCTTCATTGAAAAAACCGGCTATGCACAAGCGATCTTTATCACCAAAGATAAGAAAGTCTATGTTTCTAGCGGCTTGAAGAAAGACTTTAAGTTGTTGCCAAACTCAGGCTATACGTTGGCTGAATTGAAATGAGTATCGCCGCTTTCTTAGAAGTGGTTGAAGCACGCACCAAGTTGGCTAGCATTTTGCCATGTTTGGTGGGAGCCGGCTTCAGCTTGGCTTACTTTCATCAATTCAACTGGCTCAACAGTTTCTTGTTTTTTGTCGCGCTTTTGGCCATTGATATGGCGACTACGGCGATCAACAACTTAATGGATTACCATCACGCAAAGGCAAAAGATTATCAACGCCACACCAATGTGATCGGGCGCCGGCATTTAAAGCCACAAAGCGTCTTGCATCTGATCATGACTTTATTGCTTTTGGCGTTGGTGCTGGGGTTGGTGTTAGTATGGCGGACGCAATGGGTCTTGTTTTTCATCGGCGGATTTTGTGTGCTGATCGGGATCTTTTATACCAGCGGACCGTTGCCGTTGAACCGCTTGCCTTTAGGCGAAGTGTTTTCTGGCGTCACCATGGGCTTGGGCATTCCCGCTTTAATGGTGTTTGTGAATGTGTTGCCGCAAAGTTTCATCGCGGTGACTTGGCAATGGCCAGATCTGTTTGTATCAGGCAACTGGGTGGCTTTATTGACCTTGGGGCTGGTGTGCGTGATGCCCATGGGCACGATTGCCAATGTGATGTTGGCCAATAACTTGTGTGACTTAACTGAAGATCAAGCCAATCACCGCATGACGCTACCGATGTATTTGACCCACAACCAAGCGTTAGGGTTATATGCAACCCTGGCATTTGGCGGGTTTGTCGCGATTTTAGCGGCGGTGATGTTTGGCCTGTTGCGCTGGCCGGCATTGTTGGTGTTGGTGGTGTTGCCATTGGTGTGGCACAATACCCGCAAATTCTTGGCCGCTCAGATCAAAGCACAAACTTTTAAAACCGCCTTGGTCTCATTAGTCGCGGAAAATGCGGCGTTGGTTTTGGCGCTGCTAGTGGATTGGGGGACCAGCAGATGACGACGAAGAAATTAACTTGGCCGCTATTTTTAGAACTGATCCGCTTGCCTGCCAAAGCCGCCAGCTTATTGCCGTTTTTGTTCGGGGTCAGTTACGCTTGGGTGCATTACCACCAGCTTAACTGGGGCAACACGGTGATCTATTTCATCGGGCAAATGAGCATTGCGTTATTTGTGACTGGCTTTAACAACGTGCAAGACTTCTACAAAGCCAAAGATGACCATTACCGGACCACCCAAAATATCATCGGCCGCGAGCACTTGGACCCTAAGCGTATTTTGGCGTTGATGCTAGGCTTTTTGGCGGTGGCGTGCTTGGCTGGTTTATGGTTGGTGTGGCGCACCAATTTAAGCTTGTTGGTGATCGGCGGCGCCGCGATTTTTGTGGCGATCTTTTATACCTTTGGGCCAGTGCCGCTGTCGCGGATCCCTAGCGGCGAATTTCTGGCCGGGATGTGTGAAGGCTTTGGCACGATCTTCATCGCCGTATTCGTCAATGTGGTGCCGCAACCGCTGACGTTGGCGCTGAATTGGTCACAGTTTCGCTTTGGTATCGACATGGCGCAGTGCTTGCAGCTGTTGTTGGTGGCATTGCCGATCGTGATTTTAGACGGCACGGTGATGTTTGCCGATAACATTTGCGACTTGGCGCAAGATCAGCGCAATCAGCGGTTTACCTTACCTTATTATTTAGGCAAGCGACAGGCGCTGAAAGTTTATCCTTGGTTGCCACGCGTGGCGTTTTTGGCTATTGTGTTGGCTGTGTTATTGCGCGTGTTGCCATGGCCTTTGTTGTTGACGTTGTTGTTGTGGCCGGCAGTGGCGAAAAATACTGCTGGGTTCATGGGGGTGCAAGACAAGCAGCAAACCTTTAACTTGGCGATCAAAACGCTTTTGACCACAGCGGCGGCAGAAGTTGGCTTACTCTTAGTTGCAGGGGTTTTGAATTTCTGATACATTGTAACTAGTCTGGAGGAAATTCCTAATGTCTGTAAAAAAAATCGCGATGGCATGTTCCGTATGTGGACGTCGCAATTACTTTGTCCCTGAAAACAAGAAACGTACCGAACGCTTGACTTTAAACAAATACTGTAAGTACTGCAAAAAAGTGACTGAACACCGAGAAACCAAATAAGCCATTTGGCGTTGGGAGGAAAATTCATGAAATTTATCAAAAGTGTGATCCAAGAAATGAAAGCTGTCACTTGGCCCAACGCCACTGAAACGCGGCGTGATACCTCAACTGTGGTGGGGACGTCGATTTTATTTGCGATCTACTTTGCCTTAGCTGACTTTGTGATCTTGGCCTTGTTGAAGGCATTTGTATTCTGATATCAGTTTTGCTATACTGAAAGCAACGAAAAAACCGTGCCGGTAATGGACGGTTTTTTATTTTGCCGCAATCAAATTAAAAGGAGCGCATCATGGTAGAATCTGTCGAAAAACAATGGTATGTCTTGCATACTTACTCTGGTTACGAAAATAAAGTTAAACAAAACTTGGAATCCCGGGCTGGATCCATGGGCATGGGCGACTACATTTTTCGGGTGATCGTACCAGAAGAAGAAGAGACCCAAACCAAAAATGGGAAAGCCAAGCAAGTGATGGAAAAAACCTTCCCTGGTTACGTCTTAGTGGAAATGATCATGACAGATGAATCTTGGTTCGTGGTGCGTAACACCCCAGGTGTGACTGGCTTTGTTGGTTCTCACGGCGCAGGTTCCAAGCCGGCACCACTGGAACCAGAAGAGATCACTAGCATCCTGCATTCCTTAGGCATGAGCGCCCGCAAAACGGCTAACGTTGAATTTGATCTTGGCGAAACCGTCACCATCATCGACGGCGCCTTTGCTGGAATGGAAGGTAAAGTCACAGCCAACGACAAAGAAAAGCAAAAGTTGCGCGTGACCATCAACATGTTCGATCGCGAAACTGCCGCCGAACTGGATTACGAACAAGTCGACAAAAACTAATGGCTTTAAGCGCCTTGGCCCACGATGTAAATCGCGGGGCCAAGGCGCTTTTTTCGAATAAACGTTTTGACCTTTTGTACTTGTTTTTAGTTTACAATGGTGTCATGATAATGCCAGGAGAAGTAGACGACTTAGCGCAGGCCGCCTGTACCACTTCATGGCAAGGCGGCAGAGCCTTGTTAAACCGAATGAGACTGACCCGCAGTGTCTGGGCGCAAGTTCAGCTCCGCTGGCTCTCTCGTGTCAGAAATGCCGGCATCGAAGGACCCCCGTGGGGTTCAATCAAAGATGACAACGGGTTGTAGTCCCCATGGCAACATGGGCAGCAAGCGAAGCCTGTGGATGAAAGGCAATGCAGAGCTTAGTAGTCCCCAACCGTGGTCTTGGGCCAAGCCCCCAAGGCGACACAGAAACGCACTTGATACACAGCCAATACGGCACTATCGTAATTGAATCGGCTAAACGCCAACCGTCCACGAAATTGGTTTCAGTTTCGTGGACTTTGTGTGCCGTCGACCAGTTTGCGCGCTGTTTTTTCCATTATCAGGTGGTTGTGGAAACATTTTGTTTGGTGGGGTTGGGGTTTTCGCTTGCAAAGCCGGCTGTTGTCTGATATTCTATTCTGGTATGTTTTGTGCATACAAGTGGGAGGCCAAAATTGACTTGGCCATCATGACCACATCACGGACTTAAGGAGGTTATGTTTCGTGGCTAAAAAAGTAGCAAACATCGTTAAACTCCAGATCCCTGCGGGGAAGGCAACTCCAGCTCCTCCAGTAGGTCCTGCTTTAGGGCAGGCCGGGATCAACATCATGGGTTTCACCAAGGATTTCAATGCACGCACTGCTGATCAAGCAGGCATGATCATCCCTGTAGTGATCACTGTGTTCGAAGATCGTTCCTTCGAATTCGTTACTAAGACCCCTCCGGCTGCTATCTTGCTGAAGAAAGCCGCTGGCGTTGAACACGGTTCTGGCGAACCAAACACCAAGAAAGTCGCTACTGTGACTAAGGATCAAGTTCGTCAAATCGCTGAAACGAAGATGCAAGACCTTAACGCAGCAGACGTTGAAGCTGCTATGCGCATGGTTGAAGGGACAGCTCGTTCCATGGGCTTCGTTGTCGAAGGCTAAGAACTGTCCGGATCCCCGGCAAAAGCCGAGTGAATCAAGTGGAAGGGCTAAGGCCCGCTGACCACATTTGCAAGGAGGAAAATTCCCAAAATGGCTAAAAAAGCAAAGAAGTTTCTTGAAGCACAAAAAAAGGTTGATGCCACTAAAGCTTATACCCCAGCAGAAGCTGTCGCATTAGTTAAAGACATCGACTTCGCTAAGTTTGACGCAACTGTTGAAGTTGCTTACAACTTAAACATCGACGTAAAACAAGCTGACCAACAGATCCGTGGGGCCGTTGTGCTTCCTAACGGGACTGGCCGTAGCCAAACTGTTATCGTCTTCGCCGAAGGCCCACAAGCCAAAATGGCTGAAGAAGCCGGCGCTGACTTTGTTGGCGGCGACGACTTGGTTCAAAAGATCCAAGATGGCTGGTTGGACTTTGACGTTGCTGTGGCAACGCCACCGATGATGGCTAAAGTTGGTCGTTTAGGCCGGGTCCTCGGTCCTAAAGGCTTGATGCCAAACCCAAAGACCGGTACTGTAACGATGGACGTGACCAAAGCGGTCAACGATATCAAAGCAGGTCAAGTGGCTTACCGTGCCGACAAGGCTGGTATCGTTCACGCACCGATCGGTAAGGTTTCCTTCTCTGAAGAAAAGCTTACAGAAAACTTCAAAGCGATGAACGACGTGATCACCAAAGCACGTCCTGCATCCACGAAGGGTGTTTACATCAAGAGCTTGACTTTGACTTCCACCTTCGGGCCTGGTGTCAAAGTTGACGTCCAAGCTTTCTAATCAACTGATTATGAAGTAAAAGCCACCATCGGGAATTTTTCTCGATGGTGGCTTTTTTTATTTGGACGATGGTCAAGCCGTGTGCGCTTGGGGACGTTTTGCAAGTTGGGCAAACGGAATGAACGGTTGCGGCTGGCTGGTTGTGAGGCGCTTTTCAAACCAGTGGATATCGACCCACTGGCCAAGCTTGTAGCCGATCTGTTCAAAATGTCCCACTTCATGAAAACCTAACTGGGTGTGAAACGCTAAGCTGCGCTGATTATTGCCGGTGACACACGCCATCATGATCTGGACATGTTGTTGCTTGAGGATCTGCGTTAACGCGGCATATAGCGCAGAACCCACACCTTGGCCGGGCTGGCCGACGTAAATACTGGTTTCCACCGTCCAATTATAGCCAAGGCGTTCTTTATAGCGATGTGCGTAGGCATAACCTAAGATCTCGCCATGATCACCACAGGCGACTAAATAAGGGTAATATGGCAACGTGGTGGCAATGCGCTGGGCAAATGCCGCAATGGTAGGCAATTCAGTTTCTAACGTCACAGTGGTATCCGTGACAAACGGCGCGTAGATCGTGAGTAATGCCGCGGCGTCTTGGACTTGTGCTTGGCGAATCAACATCGCAAACCCTCCAAAATTCGATATGCCTTAGTTTACCGCGAGAAGCTTGTGGCGTAAATATCAGAATCATTGGCGAGATCGTGAGTTTTCATGGTAGGATTAAAACATTAATAACTGATGAGCGTTTCGGCGAAAGGAACTTGTGGGATGAAAAAGGCGAGCCAGCCGGTTTGACTGGCTTGGTAACAGAATTTTTATTTAACCGCGGTAGGGGGAAACATGAAAACTTTATGGCCGTACTTACGGCGTTTTGGCAAACCAGCGATCATTGCCACAGTGGCAACGGTGATCATGGCGTTTGCCACACTTTGGCAACCACGCTTATTACAGCTGATGATGACGGCTATCATCGCCAATGACCAACCAACGGTGTTGCGTTTAGGGATCTGGCTATTGGTGTTGGCTGGATTAGGCATTGTCGCTGGGATCGTGAACACGTATTATTCAGCCCGCACGGCTGTTGGCGTGGCCACCACGATGCGGCGCGATCTATATGCGCAAGTGCAAAAATTTGCTTTTGCCGATATTGAGCAGTTCGCCGCCAGCAACTTGGTGGTGCGCATGACCAATGACGTCAACCAAGTGCAAGGCATGTTGATGTCAGTCTTTCAAATCGTCTTTCGGGTGCCGGTATTATTTGTCGGTGCGCTGATCCTAGCGCTGATCACGATCCCGCGGATGTGGTGGGTCGTGGTATTGATGATCGCCGTGGTGGTGGTGATCGCCATTGTCGGCACCAAGAAAATGGGTGGCTTGTTTGCCCAAGTGCAATCCGACATCGATGATGTCAACACCATCGCCCGCGAGAACTTAATGGGCGTGCGGGTGGTGAAATCCTTTAATCAAGAACCGCAACAGATCAAACAATTCACCACCGCCTCTGATCGCATGGTCAAAATCACCGTGAAGATCGGGTATACCTTTTCTTATATGATGCCAGGGTTCTTTTTGATCGCCAACTTGACTAACGTCTTGGTGCTGTTTTTGGTGGGACGCAGTATCGGCGCGCATCCAGGCGACTTGGCGGCGCTGTCGAGTTTCATCGGGTATGTGATGCAATTGTTGATGGCGATCATCAACGCGTCGTTTATTTTAACTGGTGCCACGCGGGCGTTTGTATCGCTAGGGCGGATCGGCAAAGTGCTCGATCATGAACCATCGATGGTATTACCGGCGGGTCCTGAAGAAAAGCTTACCGGCAGTTTGGAGTTCAATGATGTCACCTTTACTTATCCTGGCGACACGACCCCGACGTTAAAAGACATCAGCTTTACGGTGCGACCTGGAGAAATGCTTGGGATCGTGGGCGCTACTGGGTCTGGCAAGTCGACGCTGGCGCAATTGATCCCGCGGCTGTTTGATGTGGATCGCGGGACCATCCGCATCGGCGGGCGTGATGTGCGCGATTTAAACGCCGCTACATTGCGCAGTAATGTGGCCATGGTGTTGCAGCGGGCAACGCTTTTTTCAGGCACCATTGCCAATAACTTGCGCCAAGGCAAACCTGACGCGACTTTGCCAGATATGCGCTGGGCGGCCAATGTTGCGCAATCTGCGGAATTTATCGATCGTTTGGATGCGCATTATGATGCCCAAGTGGAAGAACGCTCCGCCAACTTCTCTGGTGGCCAAAAGCAGCGCTTGGCCATCACGCGAGGGGTGATCGGCAAGCCGACGATTTTGATCATGGATGATTCCACGTCGGCGCTAGATGCGCGCAGTGAACGCATGGTGCAAGACGCGTTGAATCATGAGCTCAAAGATACCACCACCGTGTTGATCGCCGAAAAGCTTTCAGCGGTGATCCGCGCCGATCAGATCTTAGTGATCGATCATGGCCAGATCGTCGCTGCTGGTACGCATGCGCAATTGGTCAAAACCAGTCCGGTTTATCAAGAGATCTATCAAACCCAACGTGCTTTGGAAGGAAGTGAACCGCATGCGTGATTTTAAATTAGCGATGCATTTTTATCGCGTGTACCTGGGACGCTTTTCTTGGTGGCTGATTGCCGCCATCGCCACGGTGTTGGTGTTTGCCGTCACCAATGCGGCGTCGCCAATGTTTTTAGGTCGCGCGATCAACGCCTTGACCAACACGGTGCAACATGGGCAAAGCTTGTCGGTGTTTTACGTGAATGCAGTGATCTTAGCGGCATTGTACACCGCGTCGAGTTTTGGCGACTGGGCCACGTCGATGATCTTGTCATGGGTCGGCGGCACGGCCACTGGTGACATGCGGACTGGTTTGTTCAAAAAAATGCAGCGCCTGCCAGTTAAATATTTTGATACCCATTCAGATGGGGACATTTTGGCACGGTACACCTCGGATCTGGATAACATTTTTAACGCGATGAATGAAGTTTTCGTGCAAATGTTTTATTCGATCTCGCAGTTCATCGGGGCGATCTATGTGATGTTTGCCGCGTCGCAACAACTGGCTTGGGTGACGTTGGCCACCACGCCACTGGCGGCCATCATTGCAGTGATCAATATTCGCCAAGCCAGCCGGGCGGTGAACTTGCAACAAGATAATGTCGGCAAGCTCAACGGCTACATCAATGAGCAAGTCACCGGCCAAAAGGTGATCATCACCAACGGCTTGCAAGCAGAATCGCTGAAAGGCTTTGACGACTTGAACGCTGAAGTGGCCAAAACCACTTTCCGCGGCCAAGTGTGGTCTGGCGTCTTACAACCATTGATGAGTGGCTTGATGTTGTTGACCACTGCCATCGTGATCTTTTTTGGCAGTTGGTTAGTGCTGCAAGGCAACCTGGCCACTGGCGCCGCCTTGGCGTTAGTGGTGGTGTTTGTCCAATACGCGCAACAATACTTCCAGCCGATCGTGATGATGACTAGCTTATATGCGCAGATCCAATTGGCGATCACTGGGGCCAGACGTGTGGCTGAAGTGCATGAAAACCAAGAAGAAGTGCGGCCTGCTGACGGGTTGCCAGTGACTGAGATCAAACATGCCTTGCGCGTGGATGATGTGCGCTTTTCATATTTGCCAGACAAAGAAGTGCTACATGGCGTTTCTTTTGAAGCCCGCCGCGGCGAAATGGTCGCATTAGTCGGGCCGACTGGATCGGGGAAAACCACGATCATGAACTTGTTGAATCGCTTCTATGATGTGGATAGTGGCGCGATCGAAGTCGATGGCGTGGATGTGCGTAAACTTGATTTGACTCAGTTGCGCGATACAGTTGGCATCGTGTTACAAGATCCACAACTGTTTTCTGGTACGGTGGCGACGAACTTGTGCTTTGGCAAACCTGACGCCAGTTATGATGAAATGGTGGCTGCAGCCAAACAAGCCTATATCCATGACTACATCATGAGCTTGCCTCAAGGTTACGACACGCCATTGTCCGATGAACAAAGCCTGTTTTCTGCCGGGCAAAAGCAGTTGTTGAGTATTGCACGGACGATTTTGACTGATCCGAAACTGCTGATTTTGGATGAAGCCACGTCTAATGTGGATACTGTGACTGAAGCTTCGATCCAAAAGGCGATGGATAATGTGATCGCTGGGCGCACCAGCTTTGTGATCGCGCATCGCTTGAAAACGATCCTAGCCGCTGATCGTATCGAAGTCTTGCAACATGGCCGCATCATCGAAGCCGGCACGCATCAAGAATTATTGGCGGCCAACGGTTTTTATGCCAGCTTGTATCAAAAGCAAATGGTATTTGATTAAAGGCTGGCTGAGCCCAAAAGCGGTTTTAGCATCAAGTACACGCCCTCTGACGAGTAGATCCTGCACTTAGGATCTGCTTGGCAGAGGGCGTGTGCGCAAATGCGTTGCTTTTGGGGTCGTACATCTGAGTAACTGTCACATTCAAGCGCTGATTTTAACGATCAGCGCTATTTTAATGCGTGAAATTTGGCAGAATCGCCATTCGCTGATACCCTGAGGTCACATTGGAGGTGACTAAAATGAAAACTTGGGCATATCGCCTCGGCTTTGACCTACCGATCGCGTCGACTGAAGCGTTGAATCAAGCTGATCAAGTGGTGGGTACCGCAGCATTATGGGCAAAAGGCGCTTGTTTGCTGGCGTGTTTGTTGGCGGCGTGGCGGCATCCAGATCAAGGGCTTCTATGGGGACAATGGGTCTTGGCAAGTATCGTGATCGACTGTTTGTACCACAAACGCGTCCAGCACATCGCCAAAGCCGATTCTGCAAAGGTGGCCTTGTTGCGCCACAATGCGCTTTACTATAGTTTATTTTGGTGGGTGATCTTAGCTAGCGGTAGTGGCGCGATATCGAGACGTTGGGGGATGGCGATCATCATCAGCGGCGGGTTGGCGGCTTTAGTCGGGTGGATCAGCTACGCCAAGCATCAACAGCCTGCGCGCCAAGCTCGCCTTGAAATTCAGCCGCCATCTCAGCCCTGGCATCGGTGGGTGTATCGCTGGGTTTTAGGCGCGGCAGTATTAGATGAAGCGGCGGTGCGCCAAGTGGATGCCCGCTTTGGCATGCCGTTGGTTGGGTTACAGTTGTTGAGCTTTTGGAGCTATATCGTTCCGGGGTTGATGCAGGCGGATTCAGGAGACTGGTGGATCGGTTTGTGGGTGGCGTTTACCGTTTTTGAGGCAGTTGCGCATCAAGTGTCAACCAGTGGGTTAGATCAAGAAGTTTATCACGAAGTCGCGCAATTCAATCGCCGGCGCCGGCAACTGATGATTTGGCAATTCGTGAACATGACAATTTTTGCCGGTGCGCTTGGCGGATTGGCTTGGTTAAGTGGTGGGGACACCTTTGTGATGGTGATCGATATTGGGATAGGCATCGGGATGGGCCATGCCTTATACACGAATCGACTGGCGAAAGTATTTTTCAGTGCAAAACGCTGACGAATTTGATATGCTTTGGACAAAATCAGCTTGGAGGAAGCCTGTCATGATGCGATGGTTGTATTGGTGGCTATTTGACGTGGAGATCATGAGCGTTGCGCAAGCACAAAAAGTCCAAAAGGTGATCCCCAGAGCCTTTGTGGCGGCGCTGGTCGGTATATTGGTGATCCTTGCTGGGTTAGTGGTCGTTTATGGCAATACGACTTGGTATGTGTTTGCTGTAGCGGTGGCAGTATGTGGGCTGTTTTTGCTGTTTTGGTATCACGCTAAGGTATCGGCACTGGTCGATCAAAATCCCAGTCGGTATTTGCCTGATGAGACCAAAGCATTTATTTGGGTGAAACGCCTCATGTACTTGGTGCAATTCGTGTGGTTCCTGCAAGCGCTGCAAGTCCATCAAATGTGGCAGCGAGCGTTGTGGCTAGCGGGCTTGGCGCTAGTTGCTGGCGTTTGGTCTTGGTGGCAGTGGCGACGCTTAAATCAGAGGCTCCACATTCGTTATCAGTGATATTTTCATGATTTTAGCTGTGAAAATCGATATTGTCTTGCAAATATGTAACCGGCGCGATAGAATCAAACTTGTACTTGAGAACAAATGAATAAATCTGCTCACCTCAACGTGGTCTTTGATCAGTTGAGGACGACCCGCACACAGAGACGAATTCGGTCTGCTGTGGCGGGTCGTTTTATTCTCAAATCGATATGCGATGATCTTCCCCCAAACCATCATCGCAGGTGTGTGCAACGCGAGCCTTAAGTGGCAACAGTTTTGTAAATGAGTCATCGCTAGGATGGCTTTTTTTCGTGAGATCGCTTTGAAATTATTTCACAAACTGTGGAATTTTAGCTATTGATTTCACACAATCATTCTAAAAAGCGACGGTCACGCAAACCAGCTAAGGTGATCGACGAGAAAGTGAGCCGGTTATGATCAGATTCTTCGGGCAACCTAAATATTCCCTTGACGAGCCTCAAACCTTGATCGGGTACGAGTTTTTATTGCGCGAGTGGCATGAAGATCACTGGCAAGTGCCTGATGATTTCAGCCAGTTTCAAGCCAGTGAGATCGTGACGCTGTTGGATCAAACATTAGCGGCTTTGCCTGAAGATTTGCCTTTGTTGTCGTTCAACTTGGACCAAGCACAATTCATCGATCCGGCTTTTGAAGAGGCTTTAGTGAAGCTACACGCCAAGCGTCCAGTGCATCTGGTCGTTGAGCTGACTGAACAAGATGATCATGTGCCGTTACCAGCATTGAGCCAAGCCGCTTCAAAATACGCGGCATCAGGGCTACGCGTTTGTGTGGATGACGTCGGCACCGGCGCCAACAATCGCGACTTAGTGGAAGCTTTAGCGCCTTATATCGCGGAGTACAAATTTGCACTACAAAACTTCCGCGCCTTGGGCACCACCAAAGAAGCGTTGCCTTGGTTGAAGTTTTGGCGCGATCTGGCCACTAAAGAGCACAAAGTCTTTGCTCTTGAAGGTATTGAAGATCAAAGTGATCTGGACATTGTGTCTGAATATGCGCCTGATGTGTTGCAAGGCTACTATTATGGCAAGCCGCAGCTGATCGAAGTGGCATGATTTAAGCCATCTGATGAAAGATGGCTTTTTGTTTGGAAAAAACTATACCAATTTGTGATTTTCGTCTCTTATCGGCAATTTTTTTGGCGGATGATGACGAATAAGACAAGTATGCGGTTACAATTGACGACGCATGTTAGCATTGCTGAACTTTAATTAAAGAGAAATTGATGTGAAACCAGTTGACGATTTTGCTAGATGTGCGAATCGTGTTGCGACGATTTTGATACCGATTTAGCGAAATATATTTTGGTGAAGCTGGTGCTGTCCTTTTCAAAAGAACGCCGATATCACAACGAATGTCGGTTTTGAAAGCGTAAAGCATCCAGATAACCAGCAGACACCTGCACTTAAACGTTCAGTAATCACTTAATTATTTATCACTGTTTGGCACACCTAAAATCAACCCTGCGAAACGCTTAAGTTTTTCCGAATAAATTGTTCAAAACCGGTTGACCTTTATGCGAATATTGCGAATATTACATATTTGTAAGCATTCGATTTATTAGATATACCAATTTAATTTAACTGCTCACCTTTTCCGCATCTCGAAAAGGACGACCCGTCTACTGGAGGTATCACCTTGCAGTAAGGACGGGTCATTTTTATTTTTTCACTAACATTTTGTCAATTAAACGCACTTATTGGAGGAAAATCACCATGAAGAAGATCACCCTTGTTTCTGCCATTGCCGCTGCAGCATTTGCCGCTACCGCCGCTTTCTCTGCGACTAGCGTGTTTGCCGCTGGTGAACCAGCCGGTACAACAACAGACACAACAACAGACACAACGCCTACGAAGACTAAGGCAAACACGACAGCAAAGATCAACCTTACCGTTGAAAACAGTAAGGTTGGCTTGAATGGGATCACCTTGGATCAGGCACCTGCAATTGATTTTAGTGATCAAACGTTGGTAGCAACCGGCTACACGTACAAGTCAAAAAGTATCACTGGGGCGCTTCAAGTTACTAACCCTGGTGTTGACCAAGGCTGGACTGTCCAAGTTTCTTCTAGTGCGTTCGCATCTGACAAGAATACGCTGAAAGGTGCTGTATTGACGCTTAATGCTGGTACTGTTTCAAACGGACAAGATAACCAAAGCAAAGCTGCAACTCCTAATGCCGTTACTTTAAATGGTTCAGGTGCTGAAAACGCGAATGCTTTGACTGCTGCTGATGGCACAGTTGGTGTTGGGGTAACGACTGAAAGCTTTGCTGCTACGGACGCTTCGTTAAAGGTTCCAGCTGGTAACGTTGCTGGTGATTACAGTGCCAACTTGAATTGGACTTTGACTGACTCCGTTCAATAATCACTCAATATTTCATATGACTTGGGCTGATCCATTCGCAATTTGCGAGATTGGCTGGTACACTGATGGTGTATGCGCATGAGAGCGTCAGCCTCAGCATTTCTGAACTCGCAAGACTTCAGAAGCGCGGGTTGACGCTTTTTCTTTGCCAGTTAACGATTTCGGGGGAAACTTTTTTATGAAGAAACTGTTGTTATCGCTGTTTGCTATTGTGGCGGCAGTATTGATGGTGCCAGGGCACGCGACTCACGCCGAAGCCCTTCATTATTCGGTGTCTGCTCAGATCCCAGCGAACCAAGTTGATAAAAACGTCTCTTATTTCGCATTGAAAGTCACACCAGGCACCACGCAAGATCTCGGCGTGACGATCTCAAATTCAGATACTGCAGAACATACTTACCGCGTGTCCGTCAACCGTGCAGCCACCAACACCAATGGGGTCGTGGACTATTCCAAGCGCGGTATCAAAAAGCCGTCGAGTTTAACGGCTGATGTGGAAGCGATGACGCCATCGGCTTTTACCATTAAAGTGCCGGCCAAGTCTTCAAAAGCAGCTGTGATCAAATTAACGGTGCCGACGAAGCCTTTTGCTGGGTTGGCTTTAGGCGGGGTGCGCGTGGCCGAACTGGATACTACCAAAACTACCACCAAGTCCAAAGGCTTGAGTTTAAACAACAAATTCGCTTATGTGATCGGGTTGGCGCTACAAGAAGATGCCACTTATGACAATATTGCGCCTGACATGACGTTGCATAGCGTCAATGCCAAGCAGATTAACTATCGCAACTATATCTCTGCCAATCTTGAAAACACCAAGCCAAATATGATGCGCAAGTTGAAGATCACGGCCAAAGTGTCTAAACAAGGTTCTAGTGACCCGATTTTTTCAACGACTAAGTCAGATATGGCTATGGCGCCAAATTCTGACTTTGCGTTTCCAATCAGCACCAAGAACAACCCGCTACAACCTGGCGACTACACCTTGGATCTGAATGCTTGGGCGTCTGGTGGCAAGTATCACTGGCATTTCACCAAGAACTTTACCATCACTGCGGCAGAAGCCAACAAACTTAACAAGACGGCTGTCGAATTGAAGAAGACCAAGCCAAATTACTTGCTGTGGATCTTGATTGCGATCGGCATTTTGATCTTATTGCTTTTGTTGTTGATCTTGTTCTTGTTGTTCAAGCGGCGCAAAAAAGATGACGATGAAGACGAAAACGCGCAATAGCAGGTTCTGATCTCGTGAATCAGAACTGGGAGGCTTTAAAAATGAAGAAAATAACGCCAATTCATCTGTTACGCTGGGCGATCTTTGCGTTTACACTTACCCTCAGTGTGCTTTTTGCAAATGGGTCAAATATCCATGCCGACGACAACTCACTGGCTCAAAATTCGCCTTGGGGCCTCAATGATGGCATGACGCAAGTGTTTACTTCTGGCGGTATTGGTTGGGGCGCACAGCAAGGGAGTTCGATCTATAATCCGTTACTGTTTAAAGCAAATTCCGGGAGTTCACCAGCGTATCTGTGGACTAACGACAATTACTCGCTTGATTTAATGCATGATGCCACGATGTCTTATTGGATCGAATTGGGTACTTCCAACGGTCTTGACCCGTCCACGGCTAATGATGGGCTGGCTTTTGTGATCAATGGTGGTACTCAAACGGCCAATGGGACGAACGGCAAAGGTATTGGTGGGACTTCGTTGGGTGTTTGGGGAGATTCGACTGCCTACAAACCTCAAGAAACTGCTTTACAAAACAGCTTAGCCGTTGAGTTTGATACGTACATGAACCGTGATAATTATGATACGAATGCCGGACAGTCAGTTAATTATGATATCGGGGCAGCATATCCTGGTGAAGCTGAAACTTACCATTACACTGGTAAAGGCTCAAAGCCGCAAGATAACTTGAACTTGCAAGGCGTGATTGCAGCCGTCAATAACACTGTGATCACCGGACGCTGGATCCATGTGACATTTACCTATAAAGCCCCAACGACGAGTACAAATAATGGCTCATTGACTTACGCTTTTGATGATGAAGATCCGGTGACTGGTGAAAGTACGGCGACGTCTGCCAATACCGCTAGCGTTAATGTTGATCGCGCAAAGTTAGGCAATGCGACCACCGCTAAAATTGGGTTTGTCTCTGCCAACAAAAGTAGTAACGCCAATATGGTGATCGTGGATACCGATTCGTCTTTGATCAATGCTACTGTAAGTTCAAAGCTGATGGATACGGCGCCGGCGGATGGTACTGGCGAAAAAGAAGTTGGTAATGGTGGTTTTGTCTATGGTGGCGATCCGTTAAGCTATCAGTACACGGTAACCAATAACAACTCTACCAATGCCCCTAATGGTTTACGAGGCGCGACGATCCGCACTAAACTGCCGCCTGAATTGAACTTGGCGGGTTATTCTAAATCGGATATCATCGGTAAAGTGACTTATGGCAATAACGTCCATACGTCAGAGAACATTACTGGTGCGTCTGTTGATCAAGCGACGCATACGCTAGAGTATCAGTTGTCCAGTAGTAACCCGTTGCAGGCAAACCAAACCGCAACGATCAGTATCAATGGGACGGCTGAAAATGTCTTTTCCGATAAACTCGTTTCCGCAACGAACTGGCGCGCGTTCAATGGTGGCTTGGCGCAAGCTGGCTCAAACCCATCCTTCACGATCAAACCGGGGATCATTACCAGCACCCAAGGCACGATCCGCAACTTAACCGAAGTCGGGCAACCTTTGATCGCCAATGCGCATGTGTTCACCGGCGACGACATTGGGTATACGTTCAAGCTTGATTACGATGCCAAACAAAGTGTGATCGATTGGAATGGCCCAATCTACGCCAAACTAAGCATGCCGCAATTGCTGGAGTACAAGCAAAATTCTGGCACAGCCACAACGGTTTTTCATGTGGCAACCACTGACGATGCTGGAAATGTGCTATTTTCGAAGGATTACACTTCAGCAGATATCGCCGCTGGTCAAGTAGCCGTGACTGATGCCAAAGGGTTAACGCGCAATCCGGTGCGCAATCACATTACCGTCACGGTGACCGGTGAAGTGAATGCGCAGATCAACGGACATCAAACGATCCCTGCGGCTACCGCCAAGTTTGCCACGGCGATCCACACAGATATGGCAACGGCACCAAGCTTCAATGTGACTGGCGTTAATTCTTCCAGTGACATCACCTTGACGCCTGACACGCAAACGATCGATGCCGATCAAGTCGGCGACGCCTACGAAGGCAAAGACTATGTCAATATCTCTGGTCGTTTCGCTGATTCGTCAGTGACAAATGATGATCAAGTGGCGATTTTTGCGGCAGTCGATGGCAAGGATGCCTCTGGCAACGTTGTTGAAAATGGCAAGCATATTCAGCTGGCAGCAGGCAATACCAAGCGATTCAATCTTGCTTTTAGCAAGCCGACCATTTCCGCTCAAGCATATGACGGCACAGTTTCGCCAACGCAAAAAGGGCAACTGATGGATGACGCCAATAAGCCAATGTTGCATATGGGGGTCAATACCATTTCGCTATATGCCGTTGATCAAAACGGCCATGCCAGTGTGCCGCTGTTGGTGACGGTGAATGTTGGGTTATTCAAGTTCATGAATGCCACCACCAACTTGGATTTTCCAACAACCAAGCTCGATGGTGCCAGTCAAGATGTTAACTCGTCAAATGATATGGTTTTGACGATGAACAACTCCCGTCAAGAAACCGACTGGTCAGTGACTGCCAAGGAAGAAAGCCCGATCTCGGCTGGTAAAGATCAACCGGTGCGCTTGATGTATCGTGATTATTCACGTGAAGATTCACAGGATCAGTCATTAGCAGTCGCCGCACAGATTGCGTCGAGCCAGTCAGGGTTGAAGACTGATAGTCAAGGCAACATCATCTTGATCGACAGCAACAAAGATCTGCATGTCAATGTCAATGGTGGCGCAGTGCACAACACTTATCAAACGACGGTCGATTGGACTTTGGTCAACTCGGTCAACACAGGCAACTAACTCAAAGCACTTAGGCAGCGATGTCTAAGTGCTTTTTTGATGCACAGCTGAAATTAATTCAAGAAATTTTTACGCCATTAAACAACACCAGCCGAATTTGAAATCCTACTGTAACAGTAAAGCTGTTCGAATTCAATATCAGAAATCGCTTTCAAAATTCTAGGCGGTTTGCGATGAAACAAATTTATTTTAATAAAAAATGTAGTATTGACTAAAAATTAGTGGTAGTCTATTACCATACTAATAATGCACACATCACTTGTCACAATTGGTTTGGGGGAATCATTATGATCAAGCAATCTGCTTCTTTGCGCCTTTTTGCGCTTTTAGGTGGTATTATTACCGCCGCTCTTTTAGCTGTCGCCGTACCAACGCATGTTCACGCCGACACTACCACACAAGCTACGGTCAGCTTTTCAATGGCTGACGATGCCGCAGTATCGATCTCAGATATGCCAAACATCGATTTTGGGACCCAACAAGTTACGGCTCAGGCCCAAGACGTTGAGGCGCAAAGCGTCAGTGCACCTGTCACGGTCACCAACCCAGGTTTTTCAAATGGCTGGACGTTGACCGTTGCCGCTAGTGATTTTTCCAACTCTGATAACACGCGGTCCATCAAAGGCGCGAATATGACTTTCGATCAAGCCCATGTCACTGCCGCGGATTCGAGCAACGTGTCGGCTGCACCAACCAGTACCAGTGCGAAAGTCGTTGCTGGTGGGGATGCCCAACCGATCATCACTGCTGCTAAAAATACCGGTATCGGGACTTACAACACGCAATATCAAACTACTCAAGTGCACTTACGTATTCCATCAGGGAACGTGGAAGCTGCTTATAACGCGGATCTAAACTGGTCGATGACCAATTCCGTGCAATAACACATTTTGCACTCCCGAATATTCTATGTTTTGATTGCAAATTCAGGTTGGATTTATTATCATCTATAATAGGTATGATGAACTGAATGAATTTGCTCACCTGATCGAATGTTGATCAGGACGACCCGTCTGCAGGGACATAATTGTCTGCTGTGGCGGGTTTTTTTATCAAAATCAAGAAAAGGAGGTTGGGCAGTTGTTTAAAAAGTTAATGGTTTTCAGCTTGGCACTGATCGGCGTCAGCGTTGCAACTGCCCAACCGGTTTTTGCCGATGAAAGCAAACCTACTGTGACCCCAATGCGCAGTGACGCGAAAACCAATGCCGGCATCACGTTGACGGCAGGGGATCTGTTGATCGAAGAGGCCCCAAATATCAACTTTGGCACCGCCCAGATCACGGCGAAGGGAGACAGTTACCCAGCAACTAGTGTGTCGCCATGGCTTTCCGTGTTAAATGCTGGCCAAGATACAAATTGGGCCGTGCAACTTAAAGTCGGTGCCTTCAGCAATGGGACTCGGACGTTGAAAGGTGCGTCCTTGTCTTTGACCAACACCCAAGTCACTGCATCAGGTGGCGTCGTGAGCCAAGCGCCAACTGGTGCCGATGTGACGATCGCCGCAGACGGCTCAGCCAAAACCATTTTGGTGGCAGATCGGGACAAGTTGGATACCACGCAATATTCCACGTTAGGCGTGGGGATGTGGTTCAGCAAATTTGGCGCCAGCTTGAATGTCCCTGCAGGTAACGTGCAAGGCGACTATAAAGCCGATTTGACATGGACCTTGAGTAACGCGCCGCAGTAATTTCAGAAATCACTTGACGAAAGCATCGGCCGCATGGTACGATGCTTTTTGTGTTAATTCACTCTACCTAAGACTCAGGTGGCGCAAGCCTTAATATCCTGCCGAGGTGGTATCAGATCGTTAGATACCTCTATGTCTTGGTGGACATGGAGTTTTTTTATTGCAAAAACTTCAACCAAACTACAGGAGGTGAATCAAATGAGTGAAGCAATTCTCGCAAAAAAGGCCGAAGCTGTTGACAAGATCGTCAAGCAGTTTGAGGCTGCTACTAGCGCTGTTGTTGTGAACTACCGTGGCTTGACCGTTGATGAGGTGACCGCACTTCGTAAAGAATTACGTGACGCCGGTGTCAAAATGGAAGTTCTCAAGAACACTTACTTGCGTCGTGCTGCTGATATTTCCGGCTATGAAGGCTTGGACGATATCTTCAAAGGCCCTACAGCGATCGCATTTTCTAACGAAGATGCTGTTGCCGCAGCCCGCATCATGGCAAAGTACGCTGACCAATACGACGCCCTTGAAATCAAAGGTGGCTTCATCGAAGGCAAAGTCGCAACTCTGGACCAAATCTTGGAACTTGCCAAGTTACCAGACCGCGATGGCATGCTTTCCATGTTGCTTTCCGTATTGCAAGCGCCTGTCCGCAACGTCGCATACGCCGTCAAGGCCGTTGCCGAAGCAAAGGACGAAGAACCAGCCGCTTAATACTCGCAGCCTAGCTGCATAAAACCCAATAAATTGGAGGAAACAATCATGGCTTTAGATACTCAAGCAATCATCGACCAGATCAAAGACGCTTCTATCTTGGAACTCAACGATCTCGTTAAAGCAATCGAAGAAGAATTTGGTGTTACCGCTGCTGCCCCTGTCGCAGCTGCTGGTGCAGCTGGCGGCGACGCTGCTGCAGCCAAGGATTCCTTCACTGTTGAATTAACTGAACCTGGCCAAGCCAAGGTTAAGGTTATCAAAGAAGTTCGTGCCATCACTGGCTTGGGCTTGAAGGATGCCAAAGGTCTTGTTGATAACGCTCCTTCTGCTGTTAAAGAAGACGTTACTGAAGACGAAGCTAACAAGCTCAAGGAACAACTTGAAGCCGTTGGCGCAACTGTTACCTTGAAGTAATTCATTACTTTCAGTTAACAAATTAAGAGCCTCGTGACACCAGCAATGGTGTGGCGAGGCTCTTTTTTTCTGCAATTTACGCTTCATTTTCGTTTAGGAGTAAGGTACGCTAGAGCCAGACGCAAAACAAGGAGAACACAATGAACCAATATTTTACCAATGATCCAGATCTTGCTCATGATGAACACAGTTTTGATTTCACGCTGGCAGGCCATGATTTACATTTTACTTCCGACAATGGGGTGTTTTCAAAGCACACTGTGGATTACGGCAGTCGCGCCTTGATCGCTGTGGTCGCTGACACGGCGCCACAAGGTCGCTTGTTAGATGTTGGGTGCGGGTGGGGACCGATCGGCTTGAGCCTCGCCAAGGCCCAACCTGCCCTTGAGGTGGTGATGTCTGACGTGAATGAACGCGCTTTGGGTCTGGCCAAGCGCAATGCCGACGCCAATGGCATCCAAAATGTGCAGATCATCGAAAGCTCCGTCTATGACCAAATCGACGGTACTTTTGACACGATCGTCACCAACCCACCGATCCGCGCCGGCAAAGCGATCGTTTCGGCGATTTTGGCTGGGGCTTTTGACCACTTGAATCAAGGCGGCTCGTTGTATGCTGTCTTGCAAAAGAAACAAGGCGCCCCGTCGGCTAAAAAACTGATGGTCGAAACTTTTGGTAACGCACAGATCGTGAAAAAAGATAAAGGGTATTACATTTTACAAGCTACCAAAGCTTAAACAAAAACCGTCGCTCGCGTGAGCAACGGTTTTTTTAATGGGAGATAAATTTGGCTAGCAGGCCTTCACGCGCCTTGCACCAGCAAGTAACATAACACCAAGTCGTCCATTTGCCGTAGCGAAAACCCAGTGGCTTGTTGGAATTTATCCAAGCGATATTGTAAGGTGTTGCGGTGAATGTACAAGGCTTTGGCAGTGGCGGTCAAGTTGCCTAAGTGCTCATACAAACTGACGATCACTGGCCGCATTTCCGCATCTTCAGTGATCACCTCGCGCAAGCTGCCTAGCAGTGGTGAATCGCGCCGCGCGGTATGGGTGTAATACGCCAACGCTGAGCTGGCCAAGCATGCACAGCGCCTGTCGCTGTTGGCAGCTAAGCGTTGTTCTTCGGCAAAAATCGCTGGCAGTTGGGCATTCACCGGCCAAAATTGGCCCAAATAGCCGCGGGTTTTGGTGTCAAAATCCGGATCTAGCGTATCTAAAATCGATAGCAACCCAGGCTCATCCAGTGGCGTGGCAGTTTGTGGCTCCACCACCACGGCATGCGTTGGCGTCAGCCAAAAGCCGGTGACATCGGGCATCAATAAGCTCAACAAGGCATCTAACCATAACGCAGGTTGATTCGGGGCTTCGGCGGTGTTGAATTGAATCAAGCGCACCACCCCGTTTGTGGGAATCGAACCGGAACCCACTAGAAACTGCGCCCAAGGGTTGCGACTGGCAGGTTGTGGGGCGAGCGTTTTTAACAAGGCCACTTCGCGTTGACTGAGATCGCCACCTACCGCCATCGGCATGCCGTCAACAATCAGCTCACAGGCATCAGCAGGAAACGGCGGGGTATGATAAACTGTAAAATATTGTTCGAGAACAGACTGTAGTGAAGCCATTGACATTTCTCCTTGTGAATCGCTTACAATCAGTGTAACACAACCGGAGTTATGTGGCTCTACTGAGCTCTACTGAGGTAATTGCAAAGCCGGTATAATGCGGTTTGTGTTCGTGGGGCTCTACTCTGAGCTCTACTGGCGAAATGGCAAAACTTCACGAATTACTTCCCGAAAAACTTCACTAAAAAAATAGCTATGATCCCGCGTGTGGACTAGGGCGCTGCCGTTCTTGGTGGTGTATTTTTTTGTGCGTGGTGATGCCCCACTGGGGATGGTATTATTCCATTAATTGACGTATTTTAAGGCTAGAAACAGTAATCATGAATGAGGGAGGCAGTCGAGATGGAAATTCACGAGTTCGATGTGGTGTTATTAAAGGACGGACGCGAAGCCGCCATTGTTGAGGTGCTTGATTCCACTCACTTTCTAGCAGACGTGGGAGATGGTCCTGATGACTGGGATACCATCTCGATTACGATTGATGATGTCAATGAAATTAGCTATCATTCAAAGTAAGCATCCACAACTACGTGGATGTTTTTATCTTATGGTGCACCCTTTTTATGTCCGTCAATGTTGATCTAATGCTGATGTACTGTTGTTTTGGGGATTGGTTATGTTCGTTTTATCCAGTTTTCAAATTTTAGATTTGGTCTGTTCCTATGGATGCAGCGACCATGAGCATGTAACGCCACTGGCATGTTGCTCAGATACAAGCCATGCTTGCGGATGGAATCAATGCCATTCAGCCAAAGCGGCTCGTGTTTCCAACGCAAAAAAATACGTTTGCTATCCCGTCTACGATTAACGGCGGCTTCAAGCGTATGCAGAAGTTATGTGGTGTTGGCCATGTAATCTCTGCGCATGGCTTACGTCATACTTGGTCAACTGTTCTTGCTGCGGATGGTGCCGAGCTAAAGACGCGTACGGCAATCACGGGGCACGCGGATGCAACGACTGAGGAAATGGTTTATACTCATACAACGCCCAGCCAGATTCGAGATGCAGCTTCTGCGGCTGCTGCTTATCTTAGAAAAGTGGATTAAGACGGTTTTCAGGAGAAAACTTCACGAATTACTTCACGTTTTGGAGATTTTAGCTAGCTTGAAGTCGTGTAGCCCGCATGGTTGAGGCATTTGTAAAATACCTGTGTGTTACAATCAGTGTAACACAATGGCAGATATCTCGCGCGACTGGTCTTTGTTGGCGTCATATCGCGCCAAGTTGTATCTGATGGCTATGCAATCGTGAGATCAGATCTAGTCGTCGACAGCTGTAAGACGCGCAGTTGAAGCATTTCTATCATTTTGATCAGGTACATCAAAGCAGCCGTTTATGACCGCAATGTATGGAGGTAACATGACGGATTACATGCAAGAAGCATTACTTGAAGCCCATGACGCCATGACCATTGGCGAAGTGCCGATCGGGGCGGTCGTGGTGCATGATGGGCAGATCATCGGCCGTGGGCATAATTTGCGCGAACATAGCCAAGATAGTACGCTACATGCCGAAATTTTAGCGATCCAAGAAGCGTGCATGACGTTAGGCTCTTGGCGCTTGGAAGATTGCGATTTGTATGTCACGTTGGAGCCTTGTCCAATGTGCGCCGGGGCCATGATCAACAGTCGCATTCGCACTTGTTATTACGGCGCCAAAGACCCGAAAGCCGGCGTGGCAGGGTCACTAGGCAACTTATTAACAGATTCGCGTTTCAATCATCAAGTACAAGTGGTATCAGGCGTTGACGAAGCACAAGCCGCACAATTGCTCAAAAGCTTTTTCCAAGCGATCCGCAAAAAGCGCAAAGCCCAAAAACTCGCCAAAAAGCAATCAGCACAACAGGCGTAAGTGCGCCACATGGGTCTGGTCAAATCTCCTGGAGTGCGGTATAATATTTCTTGCCGAAAGGCCTTGAGGCAATGGCAGCTTTTCGAATCGTGTCAGGTCCGGAAGGAAGCAGCACTAAGGATCGTCAGTCATGTGCCTTAAGTTTTTAAGCTAATTACAGGTCACCTACCCAGGTGGCCTTTTTCAATGGTAGAATAATGATTATGGAAAGGATGGTTGCCAGTGAGCTATCAAGCATTGTACCGGGTCTGGCGCCCGCAAACTTTTGGCGATGTGATCGGCCAAAATGCGGTCACCCAAACGCTGAAAAACGCGTTGATCAGCGGTCAAACTAGCCACGCTTACTTGTTTTGCGGGCCGCGGGGCACAGGGAAGACTTCTGTTGCTAAAATTTTGGCCAAGGCGTTGAACTGTTTGCATTTGCAAGATGGCGAACCGGACAACACCTGCGAGATCTGCCAAGCGATCACCAATGGGTCAATGACCGATGTGATCGAAATCGATGCCGCGTCCAATAACGGCGTCGATGAGATCCGCGACATCCGCGATAAAGCCAAATATGCGCCGACCATGGCGCGCGTTAAAGTTTACATTATCGATGAAGTGCATATGTTATCCACTGGCGCGTTCAACGCGTTGTTGAAAACGCTAGAAGAACCACCGGCGCATGTGGTGTTCATTTTGGCCACCACTGAGCCGCAAAAAATTCCTGCCACGATTATTTCGCGGACTCAGCGCTTTGATTTTCGCCGCATCACCACAGAAGACATTGTTGGCCGCTTAGAAACCGTGCTGGCTGACAAGCAGATCACCTATGATGATCATGCTTTAGCAGTGATCGCGCGTGCGGCAGAAGGCGGGATGCGCGACGCGTTGTCGATTTTGGACCAAGTGTTGTCATTTGGCCAAAACCACGTCACCGTAGAAAATGCCTTAGATGTGACTGGTGGAGTGGCGACGGCACAACTTGGCGAGTACTTACAAGCGGTCCATGATCATGATGTGGCCAAAGCCTTGACCACCGTGGAAAGCTTGTTGGCTGCTGGCAAAGACGCCGGGAGATTGATCGAAGACTTGATCTCGTATCTGCGCGACTTAATGGTGTATCAACAAGCCCCATCGCTTTTGGCGGCGACAGAAACTGAATTGATCGATGCGCATTTTAAGCCGTTGGCACAAGCGTTTGACGTAGAACGCTTGGCGCAAATGATCTCGATATTGAATGACACATCTGGTCAATTGCGCTTGACCAATCATCCCACGATCTATTTGGAAGTGGCCACTGTGCGCTTAGGTGAAGCGACTGTGGCAAAGCCTGTAGCAACGCCTCAAGCACCAAGCGCTGACGTGACGGCGTTGGAACAACAAGTGCAGCACCTGCAGCAAACCGTTGCCACGCTGCAACAAACCGGTGTTGCCAAGCCGGTCAAGCGTCATCAAACAGGCGGCTATAAGCCAAACTTAGCCAAGATCTATCTGATCTTAGGCAAGGCGACGCGCAAAGATCTTGAGGCGCTTAAAGATGTTTGGCCAGATCTGTTGAGCATGTTGTCGGTGTCTAAACGCGCGATGATGAAGATCTCAGAACCTGTGGCAGCTAGTCCTGATGGCGTGATCGTCAGCTTTGACTATGATATTTTGGTTGAGCGCGGCCAACAAGATGCGGCGTTGATGGCAGAACTCAAAGACGGCTTGCAGCGCTTGACCCAAAAGCAATTTGAGATCGTGTTGGTGCAATCTGCGGCTTGGCCGACATTGCGCAAAGAATATCTGCAAACCAATGGCGCGCCGGCTAAAGCTAAACAGCCGGCGAAACCTACGACTCCGCCAGTCGTGAAAGCTTTGTCGGATATGTTCGGCGAAGCAGATAATATTACTGTAACTGATGATTAATAGGAGGATTTGAATATGATGCGTGGTGGCATGGGCAATATGCAAGGTATGATGAAGCAGATGCAAAAAATGCAAAAGCAAATGATGGCAGATCAAGAAGCGCTGAACCAAAGCGAATTTTCTGCCAGCTCTGCGTCTGACATGGTCAAGGTGACTTTTTCTGGTGACAAAAAGCTCAAAGATATCCAAATCAAGCCAGAAGCCATCGATCCAGATGACCCAGACATGTTGCAAGATCTGATCATTGAAGCCGTTAACGTAGCCATGGCTGATATCGACAAAGAAACGCAAGCCAAAATGGGTAAATATTCTCGCGGCTTAGGAATGTAATGAGGTGATCCATGCAATATCCGGCACCTATTGAAAAACTGATCGATAGTTATATGAAACTGCCAGGTATTGGGAGCAAAACGGCGACCCGCTTGGCGTTTTACACCATCGATATGGACAAATCAGATGTGCAAGCTTTTGCAGACAGTTTGATTTCGGCTTCAACAAAATTGCATCATTGCACTATCTGTGGCAATATCACGGAACAAGACCCGTGTGAGATCTGTAGTGACCCCACGCGCGATCAAAAGTCGATTTTAGTCGTCGAACAGCCTAAAGATGTGATGTCTTTTGATCGCACCAACGAGTATCATGGGCTGTATCATGTGCTACACGGCGTCTTAAGTCCGATCGAAGGCCGCGGACCAGAAGACTTGAACATTGAGTCGTTGATCAAGCGCCTGCAGCACAATACTGCAGTGCAAGAAGTGATCGTGGCAACCAATGCCACGCCTGAAGGGGAAGCCACAGCCCAATATTTGGCGCGCTTGATCAAGCCAGCCAAAATCAAAGTTACCCGCTTGGCCCATGGCTTGGCGGTTGGCTCTGATATCGAATACGCTGATGAAATGACGTTATTAAAAGCCGTTGAAGGGCGTACTGAGATCTAAATGCCGATTAGATGGTCAGGCATGACTACGGTGAATTGGATAAGTTGTCGTGCGGCCGGCTGCAGCACTCGAACCCAAACCGTTCGAGGCGCTTTCGCCTAGATCTTGAACCAAAGAAATTCGCTTTGTTTCAAGATCTGCCGGTGAAAACTGCGCGAGCCGCCACAAAACGGCGTCTCACTTGTTTTCACTGCCACTGGATAGACCCACAAAAATTTGGAGGCACCAAGATGTTTTTCAAAAAGAAACCTCAATTGAAAACTGAAGCCGATCGTGAATTGATGACGACGGTGTATCGGGTGCGCGACCAAATGACGCATGAGCGCAAGTTGATGGCGACATTCCGCGAAGTCGATGCGGTATCGCGCTCGCAATATGCGCTCCAAGCCGGCTTGTTTGACTTTTTGTATCGTGAAGCGCGGGTGCGGCAAGTGTCCGGCGACTTGGTTCAAGAAATGGCCGCAGAACAATTACACCAAGCGAACTTGTAAAAGGCGTGCGGGAAACCGGACGCTTTTTGCTGTTAATCATCACCAGATTCCAGTAAACTAAAGGTATCAGACAGGAGCGATTTGTTGTGGCAGGGAGATTCATCACTTTTGAAGGACCAGACGGGGCAGGCAAAACCAGTGTCTTACAAGCGGTATTACCGCAACTCGAGCAAGCACTTGGCCGCTCAGTGGTGTTAACGCGTGAACCAGGTGGCGCTAAAATATCTGAAAAGATCCGCGACTTGATCTTGGATCCGGAAAACACCGAAATGGATGCGCGCACTGAAGCACTGTTATATGCCGCTAGCCGGCGGCAACATTTAGTTGAAAAGATCCTACCTGCTTTGGCCAAAGATCAAGTGGTGGTGTGCGATCGCTTCGTGGATTCGTCAGTGGCCTATCAAGGTGCCGGTCGCGGGATCGGTGAATCAGCGGTCCTGGCCATGAATCAATTTGCCACGGCTGGTTTGGAGCCCAGTTTGACGATCTACATGGATGTGCCGGCGTCAGTGGGCATCGCGCGCATCAAGTCTCATCGCCAAGGCATTCAATATGATCGCTTGGATCAAGAACAACTTGATTTTCACGAACGGGTGCGGGCCGCCTACTTGCGCTTAGCTCAGGCCAATCCGCAACGCTTCGTGACCATCGATGCCACGCAGTCGTTTGATGAAGTTGTGTCGCAAAGTTTGTCGCAGTTGCTCAAGCATTTACAATAGGAGGTCGCTATTATGAAAATGATCATGGCCATCGTGCAAGACAAAGACGCCAACCAACTAAGCAGTGAGTTTATCGACAACAACGTCCGGGCCACCAAGCTGTCGACCACTGGCGGCTTTTTGAAGTCTGGCAACACCACCTTTTTGATCGGGATCGATGATGAACGCGTTGACGAAGTGCTACAGATCATTAAAGACACCTCCCAAACGCGAGAACAATTCATGACCCCACCAGTGAACTTGGATGCCACCAGCGAATCGGCGATGGCTTACCCGATCGAAGTGCAAGTCGGCGGCGCCACTGTATTCGTCTTGCCAGTTGAGTCTTTCCACCGCTTCTGATGCAGATCACAGACTTACAGCCCAGCTTGGTCAAACAATTCTCAGCGATCATTGACCGCCACCAACTGGGACAAGCGTATGTGTTCAGCGGTTTGCCTGGCACTGGCAAAGCCCAACTGGCCCAGTGGATCGCTATGCGCTTATTTTGCCAAAATGTGCAAAATGGCCAACCTTGCGGCCATTGTCCAGAATGTCAACGCATCCTTAGTCACAACCATCCAGATGTGGTGGTATTGGCCACTGATGCGCGCAGTTTGAAAGTTGATGACGTGCGCGGGCTGAAAGCTGAGCTCACCAAATCTGGGGTGGAAGGCCAACAGCGCGTGTTTGTGATCCAAGACGCTGAGAAAATGACGCCAGGCGCAGCTAACAGCTTGTTGAAGTTTTATGAAGAACCGGTAGCCGGCGCAGTGATTATTTTGACGACTGCCGCCAAAAACCAGCTGTTGCCGACGATCTTGTCGCGCGCGCAGATCATCAACTTCCCTGACCCGCCAGTCGCGTCGATCCAAGCGCAACTAGAAGCAGCTGGGGTGGACACCAAGTCAGCTGCGCTGGCAGTGAAGTTGACGGCAGATGTCGCCAAAGCGCAAAGCTTGGTGGCGGATGCGGCGTTTCAAAGTCGCGTCCAAGCAGTGTTGAATCTCGCGGCGCAACTGGCTAACCGCGATGCGTCGGCGTTTGTGGCTGTGCAAGCGAGCTTATTGCCCAACGCCAAGACCTTGCCTGAGCAAAATCAACTGCTGGCTTTGTTGGCGTTGGTGTATGAAGACGCGATGAATCGCCATTTTAAAGTGGACAGCCAAGCGGCCTTTGTCGGCGCTGACGTAGTGTCGCAACTGGCAGGCTTATCTAGCCAAGCGTTGAGCGCGAGTTTGCAAGCGATCTTAGCGGCGCAAGTGCGCTTGCGGCAAAATGTCACCTTCCAATCGGCGACTGAAGCCTTGGTGTTACAACTGTTGAAAGCTGAGTCTTAGGACTGAGCTTTTTTTGCCTGACGAAGCCAGGATTTGCGCCAGGCCAACGCACGTGTCAGCGGCGGGGTATGATATACTGGACTTATCATATCCACACAAGAAGGGGAGCACATGGAGAAAAAAGATCTCTATGACGGATTCGTCGAGCTAGAACAAGAAACTCAAGCCATGTTAAGCAAATTGGCAAGCTTGAAGCAAAATATGGCGCAGTTAGTCGAAAAAAACGCCGAACTGGAAATTGAAAATCGTCACTTGCGCGAGCATTTACAAGAATTGCAAACCAGTGCCGATCACAAATCCAGCGGTGCCGTTGAGCTGTCCAAATCTAAGCTCAACTTAGAGAACCTTTATGAAGAAGGTTTTCATGTGTGCCCATATTACTATGGCCAACGCCGCATCGATAATGAACCTTGCGCGTTTTGTGTCGACATTATTTACGGGGAGCGCTAATGCAAAATCAACACAGTTTTGACCAACACGATAGCGGCACGCTTTACTTGGTGCCAACGCCGATCGGCAATTTAGATGACATGACGGTGCGCGCAGTCAAAACCTTGCAAACCGTCGATTTGATCGCCGCAGAAGATACGCGCAACACCCAAAAGCTGCTGAATCATTTCGACATTGCCACCAAACAGATCTCGTTTCACGAACACAATACCCAACAGCGCATTCCTGAGCTGATCGAAAAACTGCAAGCGGGCTTGTCGATCGCTCAAGTGTCAGATGCGGGGATGCCGTCGATTTCCGATCCTGGCAAAGAGCTAGTCGCCGCTGCGATCCAGGCTAACTTACCAGTAGTGCCACTACCTGGCGCCAACGCCGCGACCACGGCTTTGATCGCTTCAGGGTTAGCACCACAGCCGTTTATGTTTTACGGCTTTTTGCCGCGCAAAGCCAGTGTGCAACAGGCGGAATTGGCCAAACTCGCTCAACAAGAACAAACGGTGATCTTTTACGAGTCACCTTATCGCGTCGCCAAAACTTTGACGGCCATCCAAGCGGTTTTCGGGGATCGTCAAGCAGTATTGGCGCGGGAATTGACCAAGTTGCATGAAGAATTTATTCGCGGCAGCTTATCTGAGTTGATCACTTGGGCCGTGGAATCCGCACGCGGTGAGTTTGTGATCATGGTGCAAGGCGCCCAGCCAAAAGCACCACAAGCTTCAGATGTGCCGTTGGTTGAACAAGTCCAAGCGCTGATCGATGACGGCAATAAACCTAATGCTGCGATCAAAGCGGTGGCCAAAGTCAATGGTGTTTCACGGCAAGTGGTTTACAACGCATTTCATGGATTGGAGGCGCTTGAATGAAGTACACCGAACCTTACACGATCCCATTTTTCATGGCCACGCAAAAAGGCACGGCTAGTTTAGCCACCTTGGTCAATGCGATGCTGATGGGCTCCGAACACCAATTAGATGCCGTTGACGCGGGGATGGATGCGGTGTTAGCGCGCGGGATCGGTTGGGTGATCACCCAATATGAACTTGACGTCAAACGCATGCCCAAAGCTGAAGTGCCGCTGATCTTAGGTACTGAAGCGACGAGTTATAACAAGTTGATGTGCTACCGCGATTATTGGATCGACACCACTGATGGCGAGCGTTTGGCCACCATGCGCGGGGCTTGGGTGATGATGGACCTGACTGCCCGCAAAGTGGTGCCAGTGGTCAAAGACTTGGTCGAAAAAGTCGGGGCCCCATATTCTACTCATGTTGAGCGCTTCAAGCGCTTGACCAAGCTCACCCGCGTGGATCGCCAGCAAGCCTATCCAGTGCGCTATTTTGATATTGATGCCAATGGTCACGTCAACAATGTGCATTATTTTGAGTGGATGGAAGATTCACTAGGGGCCGACTTTTTAGCCAGCCACGAATTAGCCAGCATGAAAATCAAATATGCCAAAGAGTTGCCAGTAACGGCGATCCCTCAAGCCCAAGTGCAAATCGAAGGGGCAACAACGATCCATCAAGTGGTCACTGACGGGCAGATCAACGCGGAAGCAGAAATGACCTGGCGCAAGCGATGAGTTGGATCTTCGTGATGTTGTTGGCGGCGATTTTAGCCAGTTTGGTGCAAGGGGTCACAGGGTTTGGCTCTGGGATCATGTTGATGATCTTTTTGCCGACGATGTTGCCGATCGGCCAAAGTGCTGGGGTGTCGACATTAACGATGCTGATCGCCGAAGTGGTGTTGGTGTGGCGTTATCGCCATGCACTACAGTGGCGCCGCTTGCCGTTGCCGTTTTTGGTGTATGCCAGTGTGGCAACGTGGTCAGTGCATCTTGGCAAGATCTTGCCGACGCATTTTTTAAAAGCGTTACTTGGGGCGCTGTTGATCGCGTTATGTCTGTATTTCACTTTGAATCATACGGCTGGTAGCCGGCGCTTTCCGTTGGTGGTGGCGGTAGGCTTTATGATCATTTCTGGCTTTTTCAATGGGTTGTTTGGCATCGGCGGGCCGCTGATGGCGCTATATTTTTTGACCTTAGCCAAAACCAAAGAAGAATACTTAGTAAGCATTCAAACTTTCTTTTTGATCGACACTTTCTATGTCACCACGGTGCGCTTCGCTCAACAGGTGTTGCGTGTGGCGGATCTAAAATATGTGGTAGTGGGGATGATCGGTGCGGTGATCGGCACCATCGTAGCCAATCGCATCGTGGATCACTTGAATGTGGCGATGATCACTCGCGTCGTGTATGGCTTTATCGGGGTGGCTGGCGCGTATTATTTGATCACTGCGTTAGTCACCAGTGGATAAGTATTGAGCCGGCAAGTTGTCCACAAGGGATAACTTGCCGGCTTTTTGGTACAATAGTGGCGGAGGTGTCAAATGAAGCCATTAGTCAAAGCCTTAACCGTCGCGGCAGGCAGCGCGGTGTTGCTTGCAGGCGGTTATATCGGGTATTTATTTGCCAGCTACCACCGCTTGGCAGATGCCTTGCCGCTGAACGTCGCGCATGCGCATCATCACGCGTTGTCCACAGATCAAGTGTATACCGCCATGTCTTATAACATCGGCTACGGTAGTTATCCACCGAGTTACAGCTTTTTCATGGATGGTGGGAAGTATTCGCGGGCGTATAGTGCCCAAGCTGTGGAAAAAAGTTTGGCTGGGGTGGTGCAAACGACGCATCAAATCGCGCCAGATATCGCCTTTTATCAAGAAGTGGATGTGGATGGCGACCGCTCGCGACATGTGGATGAAGTGCAAAAGCTCGCGGCGGGGATGCCTGAATATGATCGCGTTTTTGCGCAAAATTATGATTCGGCGTATTTGTTTTATCCGTTCAACCAGCCGATCGGCGCCGCCAAGTCAGGCTTAGTCACGTTAGCCAAAGCGCCGATCATCAAGGCCACGCGGTATCAGTTGCCTGTGGATACGGATTACAACAAGTTGATGGATCTGGATCGCGCATTTTCCATGAGCCAGGCAAAGGTGGCCAATGGGCATGAGTTGGTGTTGGTAAATATCCATTTGTCAGCGTTCACGCCAAATCACGCGGTGCAAGCTGCACAATTCGCCAAGTTATTTCAAACCATTGCCAAAAGTTATGCCCAAGGGGACTATGTGATCGTCGGTGGGGATTATAATCACCGGCTTATCCCCAATGCGCCGCAAGTTTTCCACACCAGTGACGCCGCGAAAACTTGGACCCATCCGTTTCCGATCGATCAACTACCCGCTGGCTTCAGTCAGCCGACTGCTGGCTTGGCGCAAGCGGCGATTCCGTCAGCGCGCGGGTTGGACCGTCCATGGGATCCTGCACACAGTTTCAAAACCTTGATCGATGGCTTCATTGTGTCAGATAATGTGCAGGTGCATCAGGTCCAAGTTGTCGACACAAATTTCCAATACTCGGATCACAACCCAGTCAAAATGACTTTCAGTTTAAACTAAAATAACCGTCGCATTGTTGCGGCGGTTATTTCAATGCCAAGATCGTGTGCGCCAGCGGACTTTGGGCAAAGTCTGCTTCAGATTTCACTGTTTTGCCAAAATTATCGATCAACCCGTGAAATTCTTGCGCATCATGCAATGCCCAAGTGTCAACGGCGTGGGTTTGGGCTTTGAGCTTGGCGTAAGTGGCAAAGTCTTGCCCCAGCCAGCCAAACAACTTGCGGCTATAGTGATCAGCGATGAACGTTGCTTGATCAAACACATATAAGCGCATGGCGTCGGCAGTTTCTTCACCGATGCCTGGTAAAGATAGGAGTTGTTGGCGCAAACGCGTCGGTGTCGTGGTCGCAATGTGTGCCAGGTCAAAGTCAGCTTGGCTTAGCCAATGAAACAAGGCCATGATCGCGCGGCTTTTATTGCGGTAAAAGCCGCTGGGGCGGATCAGCGTTTGCAGTGCAGTTGGGGATAGCGCCGCCAGTGCTTGAGGATCAAACGCGGTGGCTTGGCGTAAATTGGTCAGCGACTTGTCGACATTTTGCCAGTTGGTGTTTTGCACCAAAATCGCGCCGACTAAGATCTCAAATTTAGAATCTGCTGGCCACCAGCCGCTAGGACCCAAAGTATCGGCAAGTTCATGGTAAAGTCCGTCAAGATCAAGAGATCGCATTGTCGACATAGTCTGCCAAGACCTTTCCGGTTTTGCCAGCAGATAACCCGACGATCAATTTGATGCGCGCTTTTTGACCGTTGAGTCCTTGGCAAAAGGTCACGCCCATTTTGGCCAATTGCGCGCCGCCGCCGGCATAATCGTAAAAGCCTTCAGCCACGCCATTGAAACAACGCGATACCAAAACTACTGGGACGTTGCGATCTAACAAGCGCTTGAGGCCTGGCAAAGTTTCCGGCGGTAAGTTTCCAGCGCCTAACGCTTCGATCACCAAGCCTTGGGTGGTGTCTGGCAGCGCATCAAACAAGGTGCTGTCCATGCCAGCATAGGCTTTTAATAAATATACGGGAGCCACCAAGGCATCGATCGGTAATGCCACTTGATTGATCAACTCTTGAAAGAAGCGCACGCCGCCTTTGGTGACCAAGCCGATCGGGCCAAAAGTCGGGGTGCGGAAAGTGGCAACATTGGTGGTGTGAGTTTTGGTGACAAAGCGCGCGGTGTGGATCTCATCATTCATGACCACTAAGCAGCCTTTGTGGCGCGCAGCTGGTGTAGCGGCAGTGCGAATGGCTGACACATAGTTATAGCTGCCATCTGCGCCGACTTCGTTGCTAGAGCGCATCGCGCCAGTGACGACCACTGGGATCGTGGCATCTAAGGTCAGATCCAAGAAATACGCCGTTTCTTCTAACGTATCGGTACCATGGGTGACCACGATGCCATCGATGCCGTCAGCTTCTGCTTGGCGGATCCGCTGAGACAATTCCAGCATGCGCTGAGGCGTCATATGCGGTGACGGCAAATTGAAAAAATCTTCTGAAGTAACGTCGATGTCTTGGCCGACTAGCGCATGTAGCGCCATTAACGGATTTGTTGCGTTAGGGGAAACGGCGCCGGTTTCGTCTTGGCTCATCGCAATGGTGCCACCAGTATGCAAGGCTAAAATATGGGTCATGAGATCCCTTCTTTCAATAAGTAAGTGTATCAGAAAAATCGGTATAAAAAAACACTTCACAGCAGGAAGTGTCGTTTAAGGGAAGCTTTCGCACGCGAAAGCGATGTTGCGGTTTGGTTACTGGTGAACACTATACGCGGCGTTGGTTAAATTCAGTGTTGGGCGCAGTAGCAAAGCTAACATAATTTCGTGTGAGAGATTTAACTTTTTTCTCATTTAGTGTGAGAATATTTAAGATTTAATTGGTAGGTTTCGACGGGGAAAACGCTTATAAGTTTATTCCCGAACTTATTGAGAATATCCAACCCACATTTTGCCAAGAATATCGGATGATATTTCTCTTGAGTTTTAAAATGTTTGGGTTATGATTAAGCGCGTACCACAAAAATCCAAGGAGTAGAACTTGTTGCGTTAAGTGCCAGTGGAACGGAATGTGAACACTGGACGAAAGCAATTGCTGCGGTAACAAGTTCGCATTCGCCAATCAGTCAGGCTCAAGGGGTGCGCGCCTCCTTGGATCAGACTCGGCGTCTCCACCAAAGGGGATAGTCTTTATGCAATTATCATTTCACACGACCAAACTTGGCACCAAAACTTGGGTCAGCCTCGGGTTATTGATGGCCATGGACTTGGTGTTACGCCGGTTTAGTTTCGGAAACAGTTTCGTGCGCTTAGGGCCGGAATTCATCGCCACGATCATGATGGCGTATTACTTAGGCCCGTGGTTAGCCGCAGTCGGGGCGGCATTGTGTGATCAGATCAACGTGTTGATCTTTTCACCAGGCGTCAATTTCTTAGGCTTTACGCTGACGGCTGTCGTGGCGGCGATCATTTACGGGTTGTTTTTTACCAAAAAGCCGGTGCGCTTGTGGCGCGTGGCGTTGGCGGTATTAGCAGTAACGGTATTGTGCAATATTTTAATGAATACGTTGTGGCTACAAATGATGGGTACGCCTTGGCAAGGCATCATCGTGGTACGCTTGATCAAAGATGCGATCGTGTATCCGATCCAAGTGGCGGTGTCTTATGCGGTATTAACAGCCGTCACCCGCGTCAAACCCACGTTATAACAGATAAGGCTCAGACTGTATCCGGTCTGGGCTTTTTGTTCGTTTTCAGCAAGTCCCGCAAGTTTTTGAAAAAATGTTATAATGGCTAAATAAAATCACTCGGAGGCAGACATGTATTTATTGGCTATGGATACGTCAAATCAAGCAATGAGCGTGGCCGTGATGCACGACCAAACGCTTTTGGCAGAAACGACGATCAATCACAACAAAAAGCACAGCTCACAACTGCTGCCAACGATGCAACATTTGCTCCAATTATCAGGATTGACAGTCGATCAAATCGATCGCATCGTGGTGGCCCAAGGTCCAGGCTCTTATACTGGCATCCGCATTGCCGTCACCACTGGCAAAACTTTAGCCTATACTTTAAACAAAGAACTCGTCGGCGTGTCTAGCTTGGCCGCATTGGCCGCAGGCGTCACCGATACGCAAGCGTTGATCGTACCGTTAATGGATGCCCGCCGGCAAAACGTGTTTGCTGGGGTGTATCAATGGGTCAAAGGTGAGTTGATCAATGTGGTCGAAGATGCGCATTTGCCGCTGACGCAATTATTGGAAGAAGTTCATGTGTTGCGCCAACCAGCTGTATTTGTCGGCGCTGACGTTGAGAAATTTGCTGACGAGATTCGCGCCACATTAGGGGCCAAAGCCAACTTAGCCGATCCGCTGCGCGCTTATCCGCGAGCTAGTCGCTTGGCGTTATTAGGGTTGCATGCCAAGCCCGTGTCGGTGATGGATTTTGTCCCCACGTATTTACGGTTAACTGAAGCAGAACGCAATTGGTTAAAGACCCATTCAAATGAAGGACATGAGCCTTATGTTGAGAAAGTTTAAAGACTGGTTTGAAAATAATCCGCCGGAAAGCTTGGCGTTTACTGAAGAAACTGCGCTGATCCATGACCGTGAGTTTACCTTGCGGCGCATGACCAACAATGATATCGATGCGGCATTGGCTATTGAACGCGCGATCTACGCTGACACACCTTGGGATCGGGTGGCATTTTTATCCGAATTGCATAAACGTCAGCGCAGCTTGTATTTGGTGTTGACGTTGCCCGATGATGGCATCGTGGTGGCGTTTATCGGGTGCATGTTTGCCAAAAATGAAGCCCACATCACCAACATTGCCGTCGATCCGAATTTGCAACATCAAGGCCTTGGGCGCTATTTGATGCAGTGGATGATCGCCAAAGCCAGAGATTTTGGCAGCGACCAGCTCACGCTTGAGGTGCGCACGGATAATACCATCGCCCAAGCGTTATATCATGAGTTGGGGTTTCATGATGGCCGCATCAAAAAAGGGTACTATGTGGCCCATCATGATGACGCCATGGAAATGTGGCGACCATTAGACGAGGAATAAGGAGAACACGTTGAATCAACCGGAATTGATTTTAGCTTTTGAAAGTAGTTGTGATGAAACTTCAGTTGCCGTGGTCAAAAACGGCGACACCATTTTAAGCAATATCATTGCCACGCAGATCAACTCGCATAAGCGCTTTGGCGGCGTGGTGCCAGAAGTGGCCAGCCGCCATCATGTTGAAGAAATCACCTCAGTTATTGACTTGGCAATGAAAGAAGCTGATGTCACTTATGCTGACCTCGATGCCGTGGCGGTGACTTATGGCCCTGGGTTAGTCGGCTCATTATTGATCGGCGTCACTGCTGCCAAAACCATCGCCTTTGCCCACAACTTGCCATTGCTGCCGATCAATCATATCGCCGGACATATTTCCGCGGCGCAATTGGTGAAGCCCTTGATCTACCCATTGTTGGCGTTGGTCGTTTCAGGCGGCCATACTGAATTGGTTTATATCAAAAAAGCTGGCGACTTTAAGATCATCGGCGATACGCGCGATGATGCGGCTGGCGAAGCTTATGATAAGATTGGCCGGGTACTAGGGATCAATTACCCAGCCGGCAAAGAAGTCGATCGCTTGGCGCATTTAGGCCATGACACGTTCCACTTTCCGCGAGCGATGGATGATTCTGATGACTTGGACTTCAGCTTTTCTGGCTTGAAGTCGGCTTTTATCAACACCGTGCATCACGCCGATCAGTTGCATCAAACCTTGAATCGGGAAGACTTGGCCACGAGTTTTCAAGCGGCAGTGGTGGATGTGTTGACCCATAAAACTTTGCGCGCTTTGCATCAACACCCAGTCGCCCAATTGGTGGTAGCCGGTGGCGTGGCGGCTAACCAAGGGTTGAAAGAACGCTTGACCAAAGAACTGGCCAACACTGATGTTGACTTGATCGTGCCACCGCTACGCTTATGTGGCGATAATGCTGGGATGATCGGCGCTGCGGCCCATGTGGCATTGGCCAAAAAACAATTTGGTCGCTTGGATCTCAATGCGGATCCGGGCTTGGATTTTGATCATGCTTAATGGTGGGATGATCGCTGCCATCGCCACAGATCTGGACAACACATTCATGCACCACGGCATGACCATCGCCCCGTTAAATGGGCAAATGGTGCGCCAAGCCGTAGCTGAAGGGATCCATTTTGTGGTGGCCTCTGGTCGCCAAGCGCCAGCGATCGGACAAGTGATGGCCAAAGTCGGCGTGACTGGTGCTAAAGTATGTTTAAACGGTAGCTATGTGGAAGATGAACAAGGCCACGTCTTAGTTGCCAGTGCCATGCCCACGGCTCGCATCGTGCCACTGTTACAACTGGCCCAGCAGTATCACACCAATTTAATGCTTTATCGCAAAAATGGGGTGTTTCGCTATGATGTCACCAACTCGCTGCTGTGGCATGCGGCGTTTTTGGTGCATGGCAAAGGGTATAACCACTTGTTCAAAAGCCAAGCGCGGATGTTGAGGCTATTGGCCACCGATCACGTGTATAAAGTCGGCTTCAACCATCCTGATCATGCCGTGTTGATGCAGATCCGCGATCAACTCGTGGATGCGCCAGTGTCGATGGTGTGGGCGTCGGCGAATTTCTTAGAGATCACCAACGCCGGCGTCACCAAATTAACTGGGTTGCAAGCTTTAGCCAAAGCGTGGCATGGGGATGTGGGAGATTTTGTCGCGTTTGGCGATTATGAAAATGATCTGGCCATGCTTGACGGCGTCGGTTACGGCGTCGCGATGAGCAATGCGATCCCTGAAGTCAAACAAGTTGCCGATGCGGTGGTGGCCAATCACGATCACGCCGGCGTTGGACGCAGCTTACAAAGTTTGTTGGCTCATCAATAATAATCAAGCGCACTCGGGCGATCCTAGTGCGCTTTTTTGTGCGACGGTCAAAAAAGGTCACGTCTGGTTTGACGTGACCTGCAAGGACATTATTCAAATTCTTCCAGTTTCAATGACGCTTCTTCCCAAGCATCTTCAGCAGCGCTGGCTTGTTGGTTCAATTCATCCAGTTTGGTTTGTAGGGTTTGCATTTTGACATAATCGCTTAAGACTTCTGGGGCGGTCATTTGTTCTTGAACTGCAGAAACTTTTGCCTCTAAGCTTTCCATGTCACTTTCAAGCTTTTCAACTTCGCGTTCCAGTTTGCGCTGGGCGCGCTGTTGTTCTTTGGACTGTTGATAATTTTTGGCAGCGGTAGGTGCGACGTCAGCTTCTGGTTGTGCTGCCGCGGCGGCTTGGGCTTCTTGCGCTTGTTTTTCGACGAGCTTTTCTTGGTAGTAATCCCAATTTCCTAAGAACATGGTGCCGCCAGTGGGTTCGATTTCGACGATGCTGGTGGCCAACTCGTTGATGAAGTAACGGTCATGCGACACGAATAAGACGGTACCGGCAAAATCGGCAAGCGCAGATTCCAACACTTCTTTGGAGTTGATATCCAAATGGTTGGTCGGTTCATCCAACACCAAGAAGTTATCATGCTTTAAGGATAATTTGGTCAATTCCAAGCGGGCTTTTTGACCGCCGGAAAGATCAGCCACAGTTTTGCTGATGTCATCGGCGTCAAATAAAAATGCCGCCAACGCTGAACGCACGGCTTGTTCCGGCATGGTCGGGTGATCATCCCAGATCTCATCGAGCACGGTTTTGTTCCAGTGCAACTGGTGTTGATCTTGATCGTAATACCCAGTGGTGACATTGGTGCCAAATTGCGCTTGGCCAGCTAAAAACGGGATCTGGCCTAAAACGGATTTCAATAAGGTGGATTTACCGACCCCGTTTTGCCCGATCACGGCGATGCAATCGCCTTTATTGACTTGGAAGTTGATCGGCCCAGCCATGGGCGCATCGGGTTCGTAGCCGACCGTGGCGTTTTGGACTTTCAACACTTCATTGCCACTGGTGGTTTCTGGGGTGAAGCGAAAATGAACGGTTTTTTCGCGGCCTTGAGGCTTTGGCAGCACGTCCATTTTTTCCAGTTGCTTGCGCCGGGCTTGGGCTTGTTTGGTCGAAGAGGCGCGCACGATGTTTTTGTCGACGAAATCTTGCAACTTGTGAATTTCTTCTTGTTGCTTTTCGTAAGCTTTCCACGCCAATGCCAAGTTGTCGGCTTTTTGCTTCAAGTAGCCAGAGTAGTTGGTTTTGTAGTGGATCGACTTGCTTGGCGTCAGTTCGTAAAGTTCAGAAACGACATGGTCTAAGAAGTATTGGTCATGGCTGACAGTCAAGATCGCGCCAGGGTATGTTTTCAAATAGCCTTCCAGCCATGTCAAGGTTTCAATATCCAAGTGGTTAGTCGGTTCATCCAAAATGATCAAGTCGTGATGTTCCAACAGTAACTTTGCCAACGCCAAGCGGGAACGTTCACCACCAGATAAATTGCCGATGGGCTTGTCATAAGTGGTGTCGTCAAATTGGAAGCCGTGCAACACTGAGCGGATCTCTGCTTGATAGCCATAGCCGTTTTGGGCTTGGAAGTCATGTTGGATCTGATCATATTGGCGCATAACTTGCTCATATTGCTCAGGGTCTTGGGCCAAAGCTGGGTCGGCGATCTGCGCTTCTAAAGCGTGCATCCGCTTTTCCATGGCGATCAGCGGTTCAAAAATTGTCAACATTTCCGCAAAAATGGTGCGGTTAGAGTCCAGTCCAGAGTCTTGGGCCAAATAACCGATGGAAATATTCTTGCTGGTGGTGACTTGGCCATAGTCCGGCGGGTTGATGCCAGCCAAGATCTCCAGTAAAGTGGTTTTCCCGATCCCGTTGGGGCCGACTAAGCCGACGCGCGATCCGGTTTGGATCTCCAGGTTGATCCCAGTAAACAAGTCGTTGCCGTCAAAGGTCCGTCCGACTTGTTGGGCCTGCATAATGATCACAGTGATTACATCCTTTTCTTCAGAGTTCTAGGTAACAATATAACACATTCGTTAAAGCTGTTTTATTCTGGGTTGTGAATTTTTTTGCGCAAGTCAAGGGAATTACTTGCGTTAGTTGCGCAAAGCGGTTACTATCGAATGGAAAGCATGAACGGTGATTCACAAAAGTTTCGCGCAATGCTGAACAAATTCTCAGGAGGTTTAGTACCCAATGGCAGAAACGATCATTCCAAAAGCGACTGCAAAGCGTCTACCCTTATATTACCGGTATTTGACGTTTTTAGCGAATGCAGGTACCACCAAAATCAGCTCAACTGAGTTATCAGAAGCCGTGAAGGTAGATAGCGCCACGATCCGCCGCGATTTTTCCTATTTTGGCGCTTTGGGTAAAAGAGGTTATGGATATGATGTCGCGTCATTGATCACCTTCTTCAAGAAGATCTTGAATCAAGATCGCCTGACCAACGTCGCGTTAGTTGGGGTCGGCAATCTCGGCCATGCGCTGTTGAACTACAACTTCCGCCAAGCCAACAATATTCGCATTTCTGCAGGCTTTGATGTCAACCCAGAAATCGCAAGCACCATTCAAAGCGGCGTGCCGATCTATCCGATGACGGAACTGGTCAAGCAACTTAAAGACCAACAAATCGAGATCGTGATCTTGACGGTGCCAACTGATGCTGCCCAAGCGATCACGGATGATCTGGTCAAAGCTGGCATCAAAGGGATCATGAACTTTACGCCGTTGCGGATCTCGGTGCCAAATTATGTCCGCGTTCAAAATGTGGATCTGGCCACAGAATTACAAACGCTGATCTACTTTTTGGAACATTATGGACCAACGTTGCAAGAAACCGACAAACAGTAAACTAGCTGTTCTTGGTGCCAAGTCGCAAGTTGCGGCTTGGCACCTTTTTGCGTTGGTGGCAGGCACTGGTGTAAGAATGAGCAAACAAAATAGGCTAATTGTGCAATAAAATGTCAAAGTCCGACGATCAGTCGGGTGAATGCGCATTTTGTGCAATCAAATGATCGCTGTGTGCACACTAGTACAGCTTGCAAATGTTGTATTATCTGACATTGGTACACTGCACCCCGCTAGACACACAAACGCCTTTGCGAAGTGATCTTAAAAGGCTGAGATCACCAAGCAAAGGCGTTTATTGATGAAGCCTATTGCAGTTCTGGGTTGTAAATGGTGTAGGTTTGATCAACATTGGTGTTCCAAGAAAAACCACTGTTCATCGCATTTTCCTTCACGTTTTCGTTGTTGATGGTTTCTGAAGGCAAGCCTAAAGCTGCGCGCAGTTGATCGGAAACTTTTTGGATCGCGTCAGTGGACGGGATCTGATAATCCAAGTAAGTGTCATACAAACTGGAGTAAACGTTGGCCGATTGGCCTTGCAAGGTGCCAGTGGAAATGTTTTTGGTGGCTGAGCGGTAGTTGACGAAAATGCTTTGCATGTCATCGAAAGTCAAGTTGGTTTGGATATTAGACGAAACAGTATCCAACAATTTGGTGAAATGCGTCAAACTATTCAACGACACGGCTTTTTTCAAAATGGCTTTGATCACTTGTTGTTGGCGCTTTTGGCGGCCGTAGTCACCTTGAGGATCTTCATGGCGCATTCGCGCATAAGCCAAGGCCCATTCGCCATTGAGGTGCATTTTGCCTTTGGTGAAGTGTTTGTTGTTGGAATGCGAATCATAATAGGAGAATGGCACATCGACATCGACGCCGCCAACGTCATCGACCACTTTCTCCAAGCCGCCCATGTTAATGGTGAGGTAATATTTGATCGGCACATTGACAAGCTTTTGCACGGTGTTGACCGCCATGTCTGAGCCGCCAACGTTATACGCAGCATTGATCTTTTGCATGTTGAAAGATTGGGTGCCGATGAGTTGCGCCACGGTGTCGCGAGGAATAGAAACTAACTTGGTGGTATGTTTTTGCGGATTGACTACCGCAATGATCATGGTGTCAGAATTACCTTTGTAAGTCCGCCCCAACGCGCCGGTATCCACGCCTAACAATAACGCCGCAAAAGGTTTTTTCTTGGCAATGTCAGTGGCGACTTTTTGGGTTTTTAAGCCAGAGTAAGTACTGTTGATGGCATATTTGGCTTGACTGTAAAGCCTCAAGCCATAAGCGGCAGCAGAAAAAATCGCGACCGCTAAGATCAACCCCAGCCATTTGTGCCAAGGCTTATTTGCATGTGGTTGTTGCCGGCGTGAACTTCGCGTTTGCATAGTCGGCCTCCTTTACGTTGTCACTAGTGTACCGCGTGGCAGGACATCTTTGAAAGTCCCAAGGGTTTATTTAAGAAAATTGAAAATTAGCACTCTCAATACAATATTGCTAAAAAAGGCTTGCATTCTAACTTAAAACTAGTTATAGTAGCAGTTGTGGTTAGCACTTAGGAACTAAGAGTGCTAAATAAATTATACCAATTATTTATGGAGGGATTGCCTTGTTAAAGCCTTTAGGAGATCGCGTTATCGTTCAAGTTGTTGAAGAAGAAGAACAAACTGTTGGTGGGATCGTATTAGCCAATAACGCCAAGGAAAAGCCGCAATCAGGCAAAGTCGTGGCAGTTGGTGCCGGCGAGCGCACACCAGAAGGTAAAGTGTTAGCCCCTAGCGTCAAAGTTGGCGACGTCGTGGTTTATGACAAGTATGCAGGTTCTGAAGTGAAGAATGACGGTGAAAAGTACCTGGTCTTGCATGAAAAAGACCTCATGGCCATCGTTGACTAAAAACGTTTTGATCAAAAATAATTTATGAGGTGAATGATACACATGGCAAAAGAAATTAAGTTCTCTGAAGACGCTCGTCGTTCGATGCTTGCCGGTGTCGACAAGCTGGCAGATACAGTTAAAACCACGCTTGGCCCGAAAGGCCGTAACGTGGTTTTGGAAAAGTCCTATGGTGCTCCTGAAATCACTAACGATGGTGTGACCATCGCTAAAGGCATCGAATTAGAAGATCACTACGAAAACATGGGTGCTAAGTTAGTCGCTGAAGTGGCCACTAAGACCAACGATATCGCTGGTGACGGCACGACGACTGCCACGGTTTTGGCCCAAGCCATTATCCGCGAAGGCATGAAGAACGTTACTGCCGGCGCTAACCCTGTGGGCATCCGTCGTGGGATCGAATTAGCTACCGACGCTGCCGTTAAGGAATTGCACAACATTTCCCACATCGTTTCTGGCAAAAAGGAAATCGCTCAAGTCGCTTCGGTTTCGTCCGCCAGTGAAGAAGTTGGCGAATTGATCGCCGACGCCATGGAAAAAGTCGGCAACGATGGCGTCATCACCATTGAAGAATCCAAAGGCATCAAGACGGAATCTGATGTGGTCAAAGGGATGCAATTTGATCGTGGCTACTTGTCTCAATACATGGTCACTGATAACGACAAGATGGAAGCTGATCTGGACAACCCATACATCTTGATCACTGACAAGAAGATCTCCAACATCCAAGACGTTTTGCCATTGCTGCAAGAAATCGTGCAACAAGGTAAGGCCTTATTGATCATTGCCGACGATGTTGACGGCGAAGCTTTGCCAACCTTGGTCTTGAACAAGATCCGTGGGACGTTCAATGTCGTTGCCGTTAAGGCGCCAGGCTTTGGCGATCGGCGCAAGGAACAACTCCAAGATATCGCGACGTTGACCGGTGGTACTGTGATCACTTCTGACCTTGGGTTGGATCTGAAAGACACCAAGTTGGAACAATTAGGGACTGCCAACAAAGTTACCATCACCAAAGATAAGACCACGATCGTTGAAGGCGCCGGCGACAAGGCCGCTATTGACGAACGTGTCGCGATCATCCGCAAGCAGATCGAAGAAACCACGAGCGACTTTGATCGTGAAAAGTTGCAAGAACGCTTGGCTAAGTTAGCCGGTGGGGTTGCAGTGATCAAAGTTGGTGCGGCAACTGAAACTGAACTCAAAGAACGCAAGTACCGCATTGAAGATGCTTTGAATGCCACTCGCGCAGCGGTTGAAGAAGGTTACGTGGCCGGCGGTGGTGTTGCTTTAGTTGACGCCATGAAGGCTGTTGCCGCCCTTAAAGAAGAAGGCGACGTTCAAACTGGGATCAACATCGTGCTGCGTGCCCTTGAAGAACCAGTTCGTCAAATCGCCATCAATGCTGGGCTTGAAGGCTCTGTCATTGTTGATCGCATGAAGAAAGAAGCAGTTGGCTTCGGCTACAACGCCGCGACTGACACTTGGGAAGATATGGCCGCAGCCGGCATCATCGACCCAACGAAGGTGACCCGTTCTGCCTTGCAAAACGCCGCTTCTGTTGCCGCTTTGATGTTGACGACTGAAGCCGTCGTCGCTGACAAGCCTGACGAAAACGCCGCTACTGCACCTGCCGCACCTGCTGCTGGCATGGGCGGTATGATGTAAACCATTTGATCAATTGATCAAATGAGGCTTGATCCGACGTGACAGACGATCATTGTGATCGTTTGTCACGCCGGATTTTTTTATCATCCAAAACATGGGCAAGGGAAGTTTTCCAGCGTTTTGTTTGCGCTGACAAGGCTTCTAGGTGTATATTGTCGGCATACCAGCGAATTGTTGGATCGGGGGAAAAGCACCATGTTCAAACACCATAAACCAGATATTCAAGTCCTGGCCGCATTGACGGCGGCGATCACCGTCACCAAAGCTTGGCCACAAGTTCAGCAGTTGTTGACGGCTTTTACCAAAGAGTATCAACAAGGCAAAGTGTCACCCATTGGCATCGGCGTATTTTCGCGGCGCATTTCCCATGTGATCTACACGCGTGATTACCAGGTGCCCACCGAACTGTTGACCTTGTTGTCACTGCTCAATCAATCCAGCACCCCAGTTGACCCCAGTTGGTCATAGCGATGTGTTACAATTAGTTTAAAGGAGTGATTCCGATGAAACTGATTGAAAACCCAATTCGCTTAAATGCGAGTTTGCACAAAATGTTGCCTTACACCATGCGCTATTTATTCGGCCAACATAATGGCACCGTTAAAACATTTCGCTTGTACACGCTAGGTTCCGTGCATGTTCATTACGTCGAAGGCTTTGCCAAAACCGACGTGATCTTGACGCAAGAGACTCGGCAGATCAAACAAGCTGAGATCGATTTTATCGTGGACAAGTTGTTTACTGCAGATCAAAAGGCTCAGCTTAAAATCGATGATGAAGCCAAAGCCCGAGTGGAAGCCAGCGCGAAGCGGAAATTACCATTCAAAGACATCGTGATCATTGAATTGGCTAACGCGTAACCGCAAAATAATCCCGTCGAACCAACCTTGTTGGGGAGCAGGATTTTTTTGCGCTTTGAAAGCAGCAGGATTTTTTTGCGCCATCAAGGCGGCAGGATTTTTTTGCGCCTTGAAAGGAAATAACCATCAAGACGTGCCGATTTCATTTGCGAGATCGCCACTTTTACTAGCACCGAGAGCCAATATTTTCAAGCCCGTGCAAAGTCTTTATAGCTTTTCAGAAACTGGTGCGCTAGAATAGCATCTGTTTGATTTTTTGAAAATGGAGAAATGACATGCCTCATTTAAAACGCTTTTTAGTGGGCAAACCGCTTAAGTCTAACGAAGAAGGTGGCCAAAAGCTCGGTAAATTCAAAGCTTTAGCCATGCTTTCTAGTGACGCTTTGTCTTCTGTGGCATATGGGACCGAGCAGATCGTTTTAGTTTTGACCACACTGTCAGCCGCAGCGATTTGGTATTCTTTGCCGATCGCGGCTTTCGTGCTGATCTTGCTGTTGGCGTTAACGTTATCGTATCGCCAGATCATCCATGCTTATCCATCTGGCGGTGGCGCTTATGTGGTCGCTTCTGAAAACCTCGGCCAAAATGCTGGATTAGCTGCCGGTGGGTCGTTGTTGATCGACTACATGCTCACGGTGGCGGTTTCTGTGTCTGCTGGGGCAGAAGCGATCACGTCTGCGATTCCAGCTTTGTACGGGCACCAAGTGGTGATCTCAATCGTGATCATCGTGATCTTAGCATTGATGAACTTGCGCGGGATGAGTGAATCCGCGAATTTCTTAATGATCCCGGTATACTTGTTTGTCGTGTCCATCATCGCCATGATCGTGTGGGGCTTTTATCAGATCTTGACCGGCCAGATCCCATTTCACGCGACCCAAGTCGTTGGTGGCGTGGTGCCTGGGATCTCCATGGCGTTGATCTTCCGCGCATTTTCTAGTGGGTCCAGTTCTTTAACTGGGGTCGAAGCGATCTCCAACGCGGTGCCATTTTTCAAAAAGCCGCGGGAACACAATGCCGCGTCGACATTGGCGATCATGGCCACGATCTTAGGGTTCTTCTTTGCTGGTATCACCTTTTTGAACTATTGGTACGGCATCGTCCCAGTGGCCAAAGTCACAGTGTTGTCTCAAGTCGCCGCCAAAACTTTTGGCAACGGCGGGTTCATGTATTATTTGATCCAGTTCTCGACCGCGTTGATCTTGGCGGTCGCTGCCAATACCGGTTTTTCCGCTTTTCCGGTGTTAGCGTACAACTTAGCCAAAGATAAATATCTGCCGCATATGTATATGGATCGCGGCGATCGGTTAGGCTACTCGAATGGTATTTTGACCTTGGCAATCGGTTCTGGTTTGTTGATCGCACTGTTTCAAGGCTCAACGGAACGCTTGATCCCGCTTTATGCAGTCGGTGTGTTCATTCCGTTTACCTTGTCGCAATCGGGTATGATCCGGCATTGGTGGAAACGCCACACCACTGAAAAAGGCTGGCTGGGCAAATCCATTGCCAACTTCTCTGGGGCGTTGATCTCGTTTGCCATTTTGGTGATCTTGTTTGTTTACCGCTTGCCTGATATTTGGCCATTTTTCATTATCATGCCGCTGTTGATCGTGGTATTTTACAAGATCCACACCCATTATCAAATGGTCGCCGCCCAATTGCGCTTGCCTGAAGAAGTGATCAAACACGAATACTCCGGCTCAACGGTGATCGTGTTAGTCGGCAATGTGACGCGGGTGACGCGCGGGGCGTTGAACTACGCGCAAACCATTGGCGACTATGTCATTGCGATGCATGTGTCCATGGACGAAAATCCCAACAAGGAACATGAAACGCAAGACGAGTTCAAACGCGACTTCCCAGATGTGCGCTTTGTCGATGTGCATTCGTCATATCGCTCGATCACTGGCCCGACGATCCGCTTTGTGGATATCATCGCCAAAAATGCCGCCAAGCGCAATTTCACCACCACGGTATTGATCCCGCAATTCGTGCCGAAGAAACCTTGGCAAAACATTTTGCATAACCAAACCAATGTGCGTTTACGCACGGCGTTTGCTTCTCGGGAAAATGTCATCATCGCCACGTACAGTTATCACTTGAAACGCTGAGCGCACTGGCGCCTGCCGCAATCCGGCAGGCGCTTTTTTGTTGGCGGCCGAAAATCTGAAGGCTCCGGTAAATTGGCGCCACTACGGAAAACTGGCCAAGTTGCCGTGCGGCCGGCTTCAGAAATCGGCACAAACCGCCGATGTTCTTACGCCTAAGTTTTGAACCAGCACAAACCGCTGTTTCAAAACTTGCCGGTGAGATCTGCGGATGCCGCCAAAACCCGGCGTCATCCTTGATCTCACTGTCACGGCAATTGGTCAGTTTTCCTCCGTTATGCCAATTCACCTCCGCCTTCAGATTTTCTTCGTTGGCGGTGGGAAGTGATCGATCGCCATGTCGATAGTTGAAATGAAATATTGGGCTTCAGGTTCTCTGCGTTGAAGCTAAATGCTGGTAATGTCGGCCTAATGTTTCACGAACCTAGATATTAAGGCAGATTGATCGAATTGCGTGGTAATCCCTAGGGCGTTTGAATTTGGGACGGAGGTTGGCCAGTACTGCCATAGTGAGAACGCTGTTGGCGATCTATCGCCTACAGCGTTCCGCAAGTCGAGATCCGGCGGGTGGCGAGCGTCGCGAGACATCCCAGCTAGCTCGGCTGAGGACCCTCATTATGGCAGTACTGGCCAGCCGGAGTCCCAAATTCAAACGCCCGCCTTCAGGAGGTCATGCGTCACCGAGGCAATAATGCTACAATAGATGCAGATATTTTAAGGATGGGTGAAATCATGCCGCACAAGACACAAATGACACCGATGATGCAACAATACCAGGCAATCAAGGATCAATACCCTGATGCCTTTTTGTTCTATCGCGTTGGTGACTTTTTTGAATTATATAACGATGACGCGATCAAAGGCGCGCGGATCTTGGAGCTGAAGCTGACTTATCGCAGCAAATCCACCGCCAATCCTATCCCGATGTGTGGGGTGCCGCATCACGCGGTGCAAGCGCCGATCGAAACTTTAGTCGATCAAGGCTATAAAGTGGCGTTGTGCGAACAAGTCGAAGATCCGCGCAAAGCAGTCGGCATGGTCAAACGCGAAGTCACCCAACTGATCACGCCTGGGACCATTTTAGACGTCAAGCCTGGCAAGGCCACGGAAAACAACTACTTGTCTGCTGTGTTGCCAATTGGCGACGACTATGGGTTTGCGTACACGGATCTGTCCACAGGCGAGTTGAAAGTCTCGCGTTTGCGCAACCAATTTGCCGTGCAAAACGAACTCGCCGCGTTAAACACCCGCGAAATCGTGGTGCCCACAGATTTAAGCGACCAAGATGCCGAGTGGCTTGGTAAAGACCGGCTATTGTCACCACAAACCGTCAGTGCGCCAAGCGCCGAAGCTAGCTATGTCAGCCAAGACTTGAGCGACCCTAAAGAAGTCCAAGTGGTGGTGATGTTGATGCAATATTTGCTCACCACCCAAAAACGCAGCTTGGCGCATATTCAAAAAGCCGTGGCGTATCAGCCGTCGCAGTTTTTGGATATGGATCTGGATGCGCGGGTCAACTTAGACATTTTGAAAAACTCGCGCACGGGGCGTAAAGCCGATACCTTGTTGGCAGTGGTGGATGAAACCAAAACTGCGATGGGTGGGCGGCTGTTAAAGCAGTGGCTGGATCGGCCGTTGCTTGACCGCAAGGCGATCAACGCGCGCCAAGATCAAGTTCAAGATCTGTTGGATCATTATTTTGAACGCAGCGAATTACAACAGCGCTTGACGCAAGTATATGACTTGGAGCGCTTGGCTGGACGAGTATCGTATGGCAATGTCAACGGGCGCGATTTGATCCAGCTGCAAAATTCCTTAGACCAGATCCCAGGCATTCAAGACATTTTAAGTCAGCTGGATGATGGCGCGTTTGCCGACATGCGCGCCAAACTCGACCCAGTCAGCGATGTCGCCGATCTCATCCGCCGCTCGATCGATCCTGAAGCCAAGCTGTCGATCACTGACGGCGGCGTGATCTTAGCAGGCTACAATCAGCAGCTGGACACTTACCGCGATACCAATCTCAACGGCAAAAAGTGGATGGCAGAACTGGAAGCCCATGAACGTGAGATCACAGGTATTCGAACGTTAAAAGTCAACAATACTTCCGCAGCTGGTTGGTTTATTTCCGTCCCGAATGGTAGCTTAGATAAAGTGCCTGAAGACCGTTATGAACGCAAAATGACCTTGACGAACGCTGAGCGCTTCACCACGCCAGAACTCAAAGAAAAAGCGGCGTTGATGTTGACGGCGCAAGAATCTGCGGCAGGCTTGGAATATGACTTGTTTCAAGAGATCCGCGAACAAGTCAAAGCGCAGATCGCGCGCTTGCAACAACTCGCCGCGTTGATCGCCAGTTTAGATGTCTTGCAAGGGTTTGCCACAGTTTCAGAAAACAATCACTATGTCCGCCCGCAGATGTTGGCAAAAGGCCATGATGTCGAAGTTCATGGTGGGCGCCATCCAGTAGTGGAACAAGTTTTAGGCCAACAACAATATATCCCCAATGATGTGTTGATGACCGATGATACCGACATGTTGTTGATCACCGGTCCTAACATGTCAGGGAAGTCCACTTATATGCGCCAATTTGCCTTGATCGTGATCATGGCCCAAGCGGGTTGTTTTGTGCCAGCAGACAGTGCCGCGTTGCCGGTGTTTGATCAGATCTTCACGCGTATCGGTGCGGCGGATAACTTGGCGCAAGGCCAATCAACGTTCATGGTGGAAATGATGGAAGCCAACGCCGCTTTGGCGCATGCCACCGCTAGCTCGTTGATCTTGTTTGACGAGATCGGGCGCGGCACCGCCACTTATGACGGGATGGCATTGGCGCAAGCGATCATTGAATATTTGCATGATCATGTCCACGCCAAAACCCTTTTTTCCACCCATTATCATGAATTGACCAGCTTGTCTGACAGTTTATCCAAGTTGAAGAATGTCCATGTTGGCGCTGTTGAAGAAAAAGGCACCTTGGTGTTCTTGCACAAAATGCTGCCAGGACCGGCAGATAAATCTTACGGGATCCATGTAGCCAAGCTAGCCGGTTTGCCAGATAGCTTGCTGCAGCGCGCGGATACGATCTTACAAAAACTCGAAGCCAATGGCGCCAACAGCGCACAAGCTGCCACACCGGTGACGCCTGAGCCTGCTGCCCAAGTGGCAGAACCTGAAGCACAGTTGAGTTTGTTTGAGCCAGAACCTGTGCGGCCCAAGCCTTCTGCCGTGGAAAAGAAGCTGCGTCAATTTGATTTAATGAATGCCACGCCAATGGATGCGATGAACTTATTGTTTGAGTTGCAAAAGCAATTAAAGAAGAAGTGAGCTTATGCCTAAAATTCATCAGCTTTCCCCAACCTTAAGCAATCAAATTTCTGCTGGGGAAGTGATCGAACGTCCTGCCAGTGTCGTCAAAGAACTGGTAGAAAATAGTATCGATGCCGGCGCCACGCAAGTTGACATTAATTTGTTAGATGCCGGCGTCACCATGATCCAAGTGATCGATAACGGTGCAGGGATCGAAGCTGAAGATGTACCGACTGCCTTTTTGCCGCATGCGACCAGCAAAATATTAACGGTGAAAGACTTGTTTAATGTGCATTCGTTAGGCTTTCGCGGCGAAGCGCTGGCCTCTATCGCAGCAGTCGCTGATGTGACGTTAGAAACGGCGACGCAATCTGGGTTAGGCACGATCGCCCATATCGTTGGCGGCGACATGCAAACCATCGATAAAGCCGGCAGCCGCAAAGGCACGCAGATCACGGTGCGCGATTTATTTTTCAATACGCCAGCGCGGTTGAAATATGTCAAATCACAAGCCACCGAACTTGGGAAGATCGTCGACATCGTCAATCGCTTGGCTTTGGCGCATCCTGAAATCGCCTTTAGCTTGCGTCACCAACACAAAATGGTGCTGAAAACTGCCGGTCATGGCGACTTGCAACAAACCTTGGCAGGCATTTACGGGGTGACCACCGCCAAAGGCATGTTAAGTTTTGCCGGTGAAGATGATGATTTCAAGATCTCTGGGTATTTCTCATTGCCTGACACCACTCGCGCGTCACGCAATTATTTAAGCTTGATGATCAATGGCCGCTACATCAAAAACTATCAGTTGACCAAAGCCATCATTGCCGGTTACGGCAGTAAGCTCATGGTCGGCCGCTACCCGATCGCCGTGGTCAATATTGAAATGGCGCCGTTGTTGGTGGATGTCAATGTGCACCCGACTAAACAAGAAGTGCGCTTAAGCAAAGAAAGCCAACTGGCTGACTTACTGACGCAAACCATCAAAACTCGCTTAAGTTCAGAAAATCTGATCCCAGAAGCGTTGCACAATTTGCGTCAGCGTCCGGCAGTGGATCTGGATCAATTGACGCAAACGCTTAATGAAGTCCAGCGGCAGTTTCAACCCCAAGCGCCAACAGCCGCCGCAAAAACCCCAACGCCGATGCCAAGCGTTGACGCCAATGCTGCGCCAACCGCCGAGTTTGGCAAGTCGATGCAAGATCTTGATGGCACGCCGATTTTTAAAGATCCAGCGCGCTTGTCGCAATGGGATGCTAAATACGCCCAGCCGGCGCAACCAGTGGCCGCGCCGGTTGCGGACCGACCAAAGCCTGCCAAACGCTTCCCAGATCTGCGCTACTTGGCGCAAGTGCATGGCACTTATTTGTTGGCAGAAGATCCAGATGGGTTGTATTTGCTGGATCAACATGCCGCTCAAGAGCGGGTGAATTACGAATACTATCGCCAACAAATCGGCGTTGTCGCCACGGACTTGCAACGCTTGTTGGTGCCACTGGTGCTGGATTATCCAGCCAGCGACGCCATTGCGATCAAAGCCGCGCGACCAACGCTTGAAAGCCTTGGGTTGTATCTCGAAGACTTTGGCCAAAATACGTTCATCGTCCGCCAGCATCCCACTTGGTTCAAAGCTGGCCAAGAAGAAGACACCATTCGCGAAATGGTGGATTGGGTGTTAAAAGATGGCCACTTGACCGTCGCCGCGTTTCGTGAAAAAACCGCGATCATGATGAGTTGCAAACGCGCCATTAAAGCCAATCACCATTTAGACACCCAACAAGCCCAAGCGTTATTGGTGAAGTTGGCCCAATGTGAAAATCCTTTCAACTGCCCGCATGGCCGGCCGGTATTGGTGCATTTTTCCAATACTGATCTGGAGAAAATGTTCAAGCGGATCCAAGACTCACACACCACGGAGGATTATTAATGCTGATCTTAGCCAGTCAGGCACCGCGCCGCGTGGCACTGTTGCAGCGCATCACCAAAGACTTCCAAGCCCAAGGCGCATTGATCGACGAGCGGGCACTGCCGCTTTTACCGCCAGCTGATTATGTGCAAAGTCTGGCCCAAGCCAAAGGTCGCGCTGTGGCTGAGTTGCACCCTAAAGCGACGGTGATCGCAGCCGATACCATGGTCGCGTTTCATGATCAGTTGCTAGGCAAGCCACGAGATGAAGCCGACGCATTGGGGATGTTGCAAGCTTTATCTGGCCAAGTGCATCATGTGCATACTGGCGTTTATGTGCGCCAGCCTGATGGCCAAGAGCAGCTGCAAGCGGTGACCACCGCGGTTGAATTTTGGCCGTTAAGCGACGCTGAGATCCAACTGTATTTAAGTTGTGGGGAATACCGCGATAAAGCTGGCGCCTATGGGATCCAAGGCCAAGGCGCTTTATTGGTCAAGGGCATTGTCGGGGATTACTACAATGTGATGGGCTTGCCTATCAGCACTTTGGCGCGCATGTTATAAGAAAGCCTTGCGGTCTGCGCTTGTGCGTTTCACTTAAAAACACCGCGGCTTCACGATTCCAAAAGAAAATCGTGAGGCAACGGTGTCTGTGTGCTGGAAAAATCGCCGGTTTTGCGCATTAAAACAGTTGTGTCAACCAATGCGCCCCAGTGACCAACCCCCAAGAATAAGCGGCGATGGTGATCGGTTTGCCTAAAATAATGATCGCTAAGAATTTTTTGAATGACATTTTCGTCATGCCAGCGACTAAGCACAACACATCATCTGGGGCCACTGGCGCGATGATTGCCAAGGCGAAGCACCAGTCGAATTTGCGCTGATTTTGGGTTTTATGTTGGTATTTTTCAAAGGTGGCTTCACTGACCACATAGCGGATGAAGTTGACGCCGTAATACCGCGCCAGCCAGAAGTTGATGATCGAGCCGATACAAATGCCGATATAGTTATACGCAAAACCAGCCCATGGACCAAATAACAACACCCCAGCTGCAGTGGAAATACCGCCTGGGATCACTGGAATCACCACTTGAATGATTTGAATGGCAATGAACAACAAAGGACCGATCGCGCCGATCCCTGCCAAAAAGCCTTGCATACTGTTGAGATCATGAAAGACGCCTAAGTGATACCAATACGCGCACAAGCCAGCGCTGACGCCTAACATGCCAACTGTTGTCGCGTTGATCAATTTGCGTGAAGTTGATGCGTCCACCATGTCACCCCTTTTTTGACCGCTGTGATTTCATTGGTTTTAGTTTAGCAAGTGACAAGCCATTTGGAATGCGGCGCAAGTCTGATTTGTTGGGTGGACTCGCGAATTATGGTAGAATGTAGCGAACACATGTACTTAAGAAAGGACCCTCATGTACGAATTTATGCAAGGGCGCATTGCCGCCGTTACGCCGAGTTTTATTGTGATCAATGTCAATGGCATCGGCTATCGCCTGCTAGTGGCCAATCCGTATCAATTTGAAGAAGGCCAAGAGGCAACTGTATATGTGCAATTGATCATTCGTGACAATGATCAAAGCATGTACGGGTTTGCTGACGCCAGCGAAAAACAAACCTTTAATCAACTGCTTAGCGTCACCGGTATCGGGCCAAAATCAGCGCTGGCGATTTTAGCCAATGCGTCAACTGAAGGCTTGGCAAATGCCATCGCCCAAGATGATGTGCGCTTTTTGACGAAATTTCCTGGTATCGGCAAAAAAACCGCTCAACAGATCATTTTGGATCTTAAAGGTAAGATCGACGCGCCAGGGCCGCTGTTGCAAGAATTATTGCCTAAGCAACCTGACAATGCCCAGTTAGCTGATGCTTTGGCGGCGTTAGTGGCGTTAGGTTACCCACAAAAAACCGTTGATCATTTAGCTGGACAATTAGAAAATTCCAATGCCAAAACCACTGACGCATACATGCGCTTAGGGTTATCATTGTTAAGTCAATAAAAAAGGAGGGGTCATATGGCTGACGATCGGATCGTTGATCAACATTCACAAGCGCAAGAAGATCCTATCGAACGCAGCTTGCGGCCGCAGCTGTTATCTGATTACATCGGCCAAACCGCGGTCAAACACCAGTTGTCAGTGTACATCCAGGCCGCCAAAAAGCGCGAAGAAGCCTTGGATCACGTGCTGTTATATGGCCCACCGGGTTTAGGTAAAACCACTTTGGCATTGGTGATCGCCAATGAATTAGGCGTGCACATTCGTAGCACTTCAGGGCCAGCGATCGAAAAACCAGGTGATTTGGTGGCGTTGCTCAACGAATTGCAAGCCGGTGATGTGTTATTCATCGATGAAATTCACCGCTTGCCTAAAATTGTTGAAGAAATGCTGTACTCGGCGATGGAAGACTTCTATATTGATATTGTTGTCGGGCAAGGGCCAACTGCACACCCGGTCCATTTTCCGTTGCCGCCGTTCACGTTAGTCGGGGCGACGACTCGGGCGGGGATGTTGTCAGCGCCGTTGCGCGATCGCTTTGGGATCACCGCGCATATGGCTTATTACACTGATGAAGAGCTCACGCAGATCGTGCAGCGCACAGCTAGCATTTTCAACATGTCGCTGCCACTAGAATCAGCGCAAGCATTGGCGCTGCGTTCCCGCGGCACGCCGCGGATCGCCAACCGCTTGCTTAAGCGCATCCGTGATTTCGCTGATGTGGCAGAAGCCGATACCGTCAGCGTGGCGTTAGTGGACCACGCCTTAGATCAATTGCAAGTGGATGAACGCGGGCTGGATCAAATCGACCGCAAAATGCTCATGATGATGATCCGCGATTACGATGGTGGCCCAGTCGGGTTGGCGACGATTGCCGCTAACATCGGTGAAGAAACTGCCACCATTGAGGAAATGTACGAACCGTATCTGTTACAGATCGGTTTTTTGAAGCGCACCCCGCGCGGCCGCATGGTGACGCCAGCTGGTTTTGCTCATTTGGATATGCCGTATTTAACTAACAAATAACGTTTCTCAGGAGGAACTACTGTGTTAACTACCGAAGATTTTGATTATGATCTGCCGCATGAATTGATTGCCCAAACGCCATTAAAAGAGCGCGATGCCAGCCGTATGTTGGTGTTAAACGCCAAAACTGGTGCCACCGAAGACAAACACTTCTATGACATTTTGGACTACATTGAACCTGGCGACGCGATCGTGATGAACGATACCCGCGTGATGCCAGCGCGCTTATATGGCGTTAAGCCAGAGACTGGTGCGCATATGGAAGTGTTATTGTTACATAACACGGAAGGCGACAAGTGGGAAACCTTGATGAAGCCGGCCAAAAAAGCCCCAGTTGGCACTGAGATCGACTTTGGCGATGGTTTATTGAAAGCCACTGTCACTGAAGAACTCGAACATGGCGGCCGGATCATTGAATTCCACTATGACGGTATTTTCATGGAGATCTTAGACAAACTCGGTGAAACACCATTGCCACCGTACATCAAAGAAAAACTCGACGACCCAGAAATGTATCAAACCGTTTATGCCAAAGAAGTCGGTTCCGCCGCTGCGCCAACTGCCGGGTTGCACTGGACCGAAGAATTACTGCAAAAGGCCCAAGACAAAGGCGCCAAATTGGTTTACTTGACCTTGCATGTGGGTTTGGGGACATTCCGTCCGGTTTCAGTGACGAACATCGAAGATCACAAAATGCACAGTGAATTTTACCGCTTCTCCCAAGAAGCTGCCGATACCTTGAATGAAGTCAAGAAAAACGGCGGCAAGATCATCGCCACTGGTACCACGTCGATTCGGACGTTGGAAACCATCGGCACCAAGTTCAATGGTGAGATCAAACCATCTAGTGGCTGGACGGATATTTTCATCAAGCCTGGTTACCAATGGCGCGTGGTCGATGCATTCATCACCAACTTCCACTTGCCAAAGTCCACGTTGGTGATGTTAGTGGCATCATTTACTGGCCGCGAGAACATCCTCAATGCCTATGAACATGCGATCAAGGAACGTTACCGCTTCTTCAGCTTCGGCGATGCCATGTATATTCACAAGTAAACTTGTGCAAAAGGCCCACTGCGGCCTTTTGTTGTCTTAGCGTTGTCGTGGTAAGATGGACTGACAGTTAAGACGCTGCGGCACGAAAAGCTGGCGGCTGCGGCGGATCGGCGGCACTGCGGAAAACTGGCCAATTGCCGGGCGGACGGCTTCAGAAATCGGCCAAGACTGCCGATGTTCTTTCGCCTAAATTTTGAACCAGCACAACCCGCTGTTTCAAAATTTACCGGTGAGATCTGCGCATGCCGCCAAAGTTCGGCGTCATCCTTGAGCTCACTTTCACGGCAATTGGCCAGTTTTCCTTCGTTTTGCCGATCCACCTCCGCTGCCAGCTTTTCTCAGTGAGCCGCGCCAACTGACTGCTCAACGCAACACCGGTGACAACGTTGAGCACTGGATAGAGTCATCTGGTCAGTTAAACGAACACGTCTGCGTAACGTGACTTCGAGTCGGCTCAGTATCTGAACGTTGAAGTCAATGAGTTGTCGCTATCTGAAAAAAGTTGGTAGCAACCAGGGCGTTTGAATTTGGGACGGAGGCTGGGTTGTTGCGCCATCGTGAGATTTCCGTTAGCGATTTATCGCTTACGGAAAGCCGCAGGGAAAGATCCGGCGGGTGGCGAGCTAAGCGAGACATCCCAGCTAGCTTTACCTAGGACCCTCACAATGGCGCAACAACCCAGCCGGAGTCCCAAATTCAAACGCCCACCGTCATGTCAAATAACTTTAGTATCAATATCGCACACCAAATCAATGGAGGCTCTATGGAACCAGCAGTAACGTATCATCTCAAACACGTCGATAAGCATACCGGCGCGCGCTTAGGCGAATTGGTCACCCCGCATGGGACTTTTCCAACGCCAATGTTCATGCCAGTTGGGACCTTGGCTTCAGTCAAAACCATGGCGCCAGAAGAACTGGATGCCATGGGCGCTGGCGTGATCTTGGCCAACACGTATCACTTATGGCTGCGGCCAGGTGAAGACATCGTCGAAGCAGCCGGTGGGTTGCATAAATTCATGAACTGGGACAAAGGGATCTTAACCGATTCTGGCGGCTTTCAAGTGTTCTCTTTGGCTGATCTGCGCGATATCCAAGAAGAAGGCGTGCATTTTAAAAATCATTTAGACGGTTCGCGAATGTTTTTGTCCCCAGAAAAAGCCATCGCGATCGAAAATGCTTTAGGGCCAGACATCATGATGAGCTTTGATGAATGCCCACCATTTTTTGAAAGCTATGACTATGTGGCCAAATCCGTGGCCCGCACCAGTCGTTGGGCCGAACGTGGCTTAAAAGCGCACAAAAATCCAGATTGGCAAGCACTGTTTGGGATCGTGCAAGGCGCTGGGTTCAAAGACTTACGCCAACAATCGGCGCGCGATCTTGTCAGCATGGATTTCCCAGGTTATTCTATCGGGGGGTTGTCAGTTGGTGAATCCAAAGAAGAAATGAATCATGTCTTGGACTTCACCACACCGCTGTTGCCGGAAAACAAGCCTCGGTATTTGATGGGGGTTGGTTCGCCTGATGCCTTGATCGATGGGGTGATCCGCGGCATCGATATGTTTGATTGCGTGTTGCCAACGCGCATCGCCAGAAATGGGACCACCATGACTTCTAATGGCCGCGTTGTCATTAAAAACGCCAAATACGCGCGCGACTTCACGCCTTTAGATCCTAATTGTGATTGCTATACTTGCCGTAACTACACCCGCGCTTACATTCGTCATTTGATCCACACTGACGAAGCGTTTGGGATCCGCTTGACCAGTTATCACAATTTATATTTCTTGTTACACTTGATGCAACAAGTGCGTGAAGCCATTGCCAATGACCAGTTGTTAGAGTTCCGCGAAGCCTTTTTTGAACAATATGGCTACAACAAACCTAACGCCAAGTCGTTCTAAGTCTAAAGTCGCATTGGCAAGACAAGTGAAAATCTGTTACAGTATGGAATGAATAAAAATTAAACGAGGTGCCCACATTGAATAGTAGTTTTTCCATGATCATTTTAGTGGTCGTTATGTTTGCATTCATGTATTTTGGCATGATGCGGCCCCAAAAGAAGCAACAACAAAAACGTCAACAAATGTTAAGCGCCATGAAAAAAGGCGATAAGGTCATCACGATCGGTGGTTTGCACGGGGTGATCGATAGCATCGATACCGCCAATGGCACTGTTGATCTGGACTTAGACGGGATCTTTTTGACCTTCAACTTAAGTGCCATTCGCACGGTGGCAGAACCTGCGGCTACCGCAACCGTAACGCCAAAAGTTGAAGCCAAGCCTGAAACTGAAGACAAGCCATATTCTGAACCGACGTCTGATGATTCAAACGACAGCACCAAAGAAGACTAAAGCATTATTTGGATCGCACCGCCCATTTTGTGGGTGGGGCGATTTTTTTGTTTCCAGCAGATCTTTGAGAAATCGCGAGCTGACAGCATTTTGCCATTTGAAAAAAGTGAAGCAGTGCGCGGCTACCGAATAATGAAACCGGTTACGAATTTGGCGGTCGTCACACTTTTGGCGAACTGTGACGCGGCTGAAGCTTGATATACCGCAATCATGTCGAACTTTGTGATACAGTAAACAGCATCCCACAAAACAGATGAAAGCGGCTTACGCTCAATCAATCACATTGAACGAAAAAAAGTTTGCTGTTAAAACCGCGGTGTAAAGGCATTTTAAAAATAATCGTGAAAAAATTCACTTAACCTGTTTACAAATTCACAACCATCCGTTATAGTGTTCTTGTGAAATGGTTAACGAAAAAACATTCAACCGTGGAGGATACGCAAATGCTGAAAGATAAAACTGCGCCAGAAAAATCCGAGTTAGACGTCAACAAAATGATCGATGACTTGGTTCAAAACGCTCACGCTGCTTTGGACGTGATGAAAGGCTTCGACCAAGCCAAAGTCGACCATATCGTGCACCGCATGGCGATCGCTGGTTTGGATCATCATATGGAATTGGCGAAGTTGGCTGTTGAAGAAACGGGTCGTGGCGTTTATGAAGATAAAGCCATCAAGAACATGTTTGCCACTGAAGAAATTTGGCACGCGATCAAAGACGACAAAACTGTTGGCGTGATCGCCGAAGACAAACAAAAAAATGTGGTGTCGATCGCTGAACCGATCGGGGTCATCGCTGGGGTAACCCCAGTGACGAACCCGACATCAACGGTGATGTTCAAAGCTGAAATTGCCATCAAGACGCGCAATCCGATCATCTTCTCCTTCCACCCAGGCGCTCAACAATCATCTTCTCGCGCTTTGGAAGTGTTGCGTGACGAAGCGGTCAAAGCCGGTTTGCCAGCAGGTGCGTTGCAATATATCCCAGTCCCAAGTATCGAAGCTTGCCAAGCGCTGATGCATCACCCAGGCGTGGCCACGATCTTAGCCACTGGCGGCCCTGGCATGGTCAAGTCTGCTTATTCTTCTGGCAAGCCAGCGTTAGGCGTTGGGGCCGGCAATGCGCCAGCTTACATCGAAGCGTCTGCCAACATCAAACAAGCCGTCAACGACATCATGTTGTCTAAGAGTTTTGACCATGGGATGGTTTGTGCCTCTGAACAAGGCATGATCGTAGATGCGGCCATTTATGACAAGGTCAAAGCTGAATTTTCTGCCCAAGGCGCATACTTCGTGGCCAAAAAGGACTTGCCAAAGTTCACTGAAACAGTGATCAACACCGAAAAAATGGCTGTCAACCCTCGGATCGTTGGTCAAAGTGCTTGGCAGATCGCCAACTGGGCTGGGATCGATATTCCTAAAGACACCCAGTTGATCATTGCTGAATTGCCTGAACCTGGCGACAAATATCCACTGTCTCATGAAAAACTCAGCCCAGTTTTGGCAATGTTTAAAGCCACTGATCATGAAGATGGCTTTGCTAAAGCTGAAAAAATGCTTGATATCGGCGGCTTGGGCCATACCGCAGTGATCCACACTGCTGATCAAGACTTGGCTTTGGACTATGCTGATCGCATGCAAGCTTGCCGGATCTTGGTCAACACCCCATCGACCATGGGTGGTATCGGGGATCTTTACAACAACATGATCCCATCGTTGACGTTGGGCTGCGGCTCTTACGGTGGTAACTCAATTTCGCATAATGTGGGGACGATCGACTTGTTGAACATCAAGACATTGGCAAAGCGCCGCAACAACATGCAATGGGTCAAGCTGCCACCGAAGATCTACTTCGAACGCAACTCCGTACGCTACTTGGAAAAAATGGACGGCCTTGATCGGGTATTGATCGTCGGTGACCGCGGCATGGAAAAACTCGGCTATGTTCGCATCGTTGAAGACGTATTGAAAAACCGCACCAACAAAGTGGATGTGCAAACCTTCTTGGATGTCGAACCTGACCCATCCAGCAACACGGTTTATAAAGGCACGGCGATCGCCAAAGACTTCAAGCCTGATGCGATCGTAGCTATCGGCGGCGGTTCGGTCATGGATGCGGCTAAAGGCATCTGGCTGTTTTACGATGGCGATGGCGACTTCTTTGGCGCTAAGCAGAAGTTCTTGGATATCCGTAAGCGGACTTACAAGTTCCCAAAGCCAACCAAGTCTAAGTTAGTTTGCATCCCAACGACTTCTGGTACCGGCTCTGAAGTGACCCCATTTGCGGTCATCACCGATTCTGATACTGGCATCAAATACCCATTGGCTGACTACGCTTTGACGCCTGATGTGGCGTTGGTCGACCCGCAGTTCATCGAAACGGTACCGCCGAAGGTCGTCGCTGATACTGGCTTGGATGTGATCTGCCACGCCACTGAAAGCTTCGTTTCCACGATGGCAAGCTCTTACACTCGTGGGTTATCACTAGAAGCGTTGAAGTTGGCTTTTGACAACTTGGAAGCTTCTTACAAAGGCGACTTGGAGGCCAAAGCCAAAATGCATGATGCTTCGACGATCGCTGGGATGGCCTTTGCCAACGCATTACTTGGGATCAACCACAGTATCGCCCACAAGCTTGGTCAAACGTACCACCTGCCTCATGGCCGTTGCATTGCGATCACTTTCCCACATGTGGTGCGCTACAATGCCAAAACCCCAACTAAGCGCGCGGTATGGGCCAAGTACAGCTACTTCAAAGCTGACGAAGATTACGCGCAAATCGCCCGTTACTTGGGACTTAAAGGCAACACCACTGCTGAATTAGTCGAATCTTTCGTCCAAGCTTATATTGATTTAGCTGGTCGCGTTGGCGTTAAGATGAGCTTGAAGGAACAAGGCATCAGCAAAGAAGATGTCTTATCCAATGTTGATCGGATCGCCGAATTGGCTTATGAAGACAACTGCACAGTCACCAACCCAGTTGAACCTTTGATCGCTGATATGAAGCAAATGGTCTTAGATGAATATGAAGGCACAGCTTCTTCTGCTTCGGTTCGCCCTTAGCGGATCGATCCGCCACGGTTTTGAGAAAGCGTCGCGCTTGCGCGGCGCTTTTTTGATGGTAAAATTAGTCGCGACCAACTTTTAAAGTGGGGACTTGGTTTGTGCATTGGATTTTGGAAAGATTGGTAGGCGTCGACTTCTATTTTTGGCGATTTCATGCCATAATAGAGTTAGACCATTGCGACTAAAAGTAAGGATGAGTTATGACACCAAATAAAGAAGATTATCTTAAAATGATTTTTGAACTGGGCGGGGACACCCAGCTGATCTCAAACAAGCAAATCGTGATCGGCTTGGATGTTTCGGCGGCTTCGGTCAGCGAGATGATCACCAAGTTAGTGGAACAACATTATGTGACCCATACCCCATATCAAGGGATCAAGCTAACAGCCACCGGCCAAAAGCGGGCGGCTTTATTAGTTCGCAATCATCGCTTATGGGAAGTCTTTTTGGTGCAGTCGTTACATTATCCTGTTGACTCCATCCATCAAGAAGCAGAGCGGTTGGAACACGCCACAACGCAAGATATGGCTGATCGCTTAGCGGAAATGTTAGGCAACCCGCAATATTGTCCGCATGGTGGGGTGATCCCAGATGCAGATGGGCATTATTTTGATCAAAGCCGCAAGCCGCTGTCCAATGTTTCAGTCGGCGAAAAAGGCCATATCGAGCGGGTGGTCGATGAAGTCGTGGTGTTGGATTACATTCGCGATATCGACTTACAAATTGAAGATCATTTTACCGTGGTGGGCGTCAGTGACGCTGCCATCACCTTACATTTGACGCGCACTGATCAAGACCTTGCCGTCGATCGCGTGCGCGCCGCACATATTTTCATCGATCCGGCGATCGTTGACTAACATGTTGAAGACGCAATAGGAGTAATACAGCATATGGCAAAAGAACAAGCAGCAGTGATCATTCTTTTTGGCGGGTCAGGAGACTTGGCTCGGCGCAAACTTTATCCAGCCATGTTTGGTTTGTTTCAGCGCGGCTATTTAAATGAACATTTTGCCGTGATCGGCACCGCCAGACGCCCATGGTCTAATGAACACCTGCGCGAGATCGTCGTGGAAGCCGTCAAAACCATGCCTGGCGCGACATTGGAAAAAGCGCAGCGCTTTGCCAGTCACTTTTATTATCAATCCCATGATGTGACTGACGCCGAACATTACACCACCTTGAAAACGCTGGCCGCCAAGCTCGACGACCAATATCAAGCCGGCGGTAACCGGATCTATTATATGGCCATGGCGCCAAACTTTTTTGCCACCATCGCTGAGCATTTGAAGTCTGAAGCGTTACTGACTGATAACGGTTTTAACCGCTTGGTGATCGAAAAGCCTTTTGGCCATGATTATGCCTCAGCCAAAGCGTTGAATGATTCGATCACCGCGACCTTTGATGAGTCGCAGATTTATCGTATCGATCACTACTTAGGCAAAGAAATGGCCCAAGCGATCATGGCGTTGCGCTTTGCCAATCCGATGATCGCCAATGTTTGGCACAAAGACTATATCCAAAATATTCAAATCACTTTGGCAGAAGCCGTTGGGGTCGAAGAACGCGCGGGGTATTATGAACAATCCGGCGCCATCCGTGATATGATCCAAAACCATGTGATGCAGCTGGTGGCAGATCTGACTATGGCCAAGCCTGAGTCATTGACCTCTGAAGCAGTACACCGCGTCAAAGGCGACGTGTTTGATCATTTACATGTGTATACCCCGCAAGAAGCCTGCGACAATTTCGTGCGCGGGCAATATACTGCCGCGGTGATCGACGGGGATGAAGTCACCGGCTACCGCGATGAAACTGGTGTGGCCAAAGATTCTTTGACAGATACATTTGTCGCCGGGAAAATTCTCGTCGATACCCCGGATTTTCAAGGCGTGCCGATTTATGTGCGCACTGGCAAGCGATTGACGCGCAAATCGACCCAGATCACCGTGGTATTCAAGCCAGCCAAAGATGCGCTGTTCAACACTGCCGCAAAACCTGACACCTTGACCATTTATGTGGAACCAAGCGAAGGGTTCGATTTGGTGTTAAACGGCAAAAAGCTAGGCCAAAGCAATGAGTTGATCCCAGAAAACTTAGCCTTTCGCCATGAGCCCAAAGCCGCCAAAGCAGCGCCAGAAGCTTATGAGCGCTTGATCCAAGATGCGCTACAAGGTGATCAAACCAACTTCACGCGCTGGACGGAGCTGGCCAAAACTTGGCAATATGTTGATGCCATCTTAGCCGCTTGGCAACATGACACGACCATGCCAGAATATCCAGCCGGCACCATGGGACCCAAAGAAAGCTTTGAGTTATTGGCGCGTGATGGCAATGAATGGCATTGGCAACCTACCCATGTCAAAATGGCAGATTAGTAATTGATGAAATGATGCACACAGGGTCTAGACGCTTTCGTCTTGACCCCGTTTGTGTCTTATCCTAGCGATTGGAGGCGCGCGTATGGGGGATTGGTTATCAGTGCCTGAGATCAATGACACCAGCCGGCGGATCTTGCATATCGATATGGACGCGTTTTATGCGTCGATCGAACAACGCGATGATCCGGCGTTGAAAAAGCGCGCCTTGGTGATCGCCCACGACCCGCGCAAAACCGGCGGCAAAGGGGTGGTGACCACTGCCAATTATGTGGCGCGCCAATACGGGGTACATTCGGCAATGAGTGCCCAAGAAGCGCTGCGCTTGGTGCCTAAGAAAGTGTTGACCTTTAAAGACCCGGACTTCACCAAATATCATGCCGTGTCCGATCAGATCCATGCGTTGTTTCGCCAAGTCACCGATTTGATCGAGCCAGTGGCGCTAGATGAAGCGTATTTGGACGTGACGGCCAATCAAGATTTTCCCACCAGCATCGATTTGGCGCTATGGCTGCAAGATGCGATCAAGCAAACAACAGGTTTAACGTGTAGTTTTGGGTTGTCGTATAACAAGTTTTTGGCCAAAGAAGCCAGTGAATACAACAAGCCCAATGGCCGTACCGTGATCTTGCCGCAACAAGCCCAAGCATTTTTGAAGCGCTTGGCGATCGGCGAATTTCGCGGCGTCGGCGCCAAAACCAAACCGATACTGGAAGATATGGGGATCGAAACTGGTGCGGATCTGTTGGCTTACAGTCAAGCAGACTTGGTGCAACATTTTGGCAAAATGGGCTTGGGACTGTATCAACATGCTCGCGGCATCGACAACCGCCCAGTGCTGGTGCGTGATCGCAAATCCATCGGCAAAGAGCGCACCTATCGCGCCGTGAAAACCACCGACGCGCAAGTGGAAGCAGAACTCAAACACTTGGCCAAACTGGTGGCAGAGACGTTAGCCAGCAAGCAAAAACATGGCAAAACCGTGGTGCTTAAAGTGCGGGATCGGGATTTCAATACCACGACCAGACGAACGAGTTTGCCACAGTTCATCAATCGCGAAGCGGATATTTTCAACGTGGCTTGGCAGTTGTGGCAACAGCTCAAACCTGATGATATCGCCATTCGGCTGCTGGGGATCACCGTGACTGGCTTAGAAGCGCAACAATTTGAAAATCTTGACTTGCCCCTGTGATTGGTACAGCCGGTGAATGTGTTATACTAAAGGTAACTGAGGACACGTGAGGTAAAATGATGGCGACGAAGCATGAACAGATCCTACATTATATTGCAAACTTGGCAGTTGGCACCAAGATCTCGGTGCGCACCATTGCCAAGCAGCAACAAGTTTCTGAAGGCACGGCTTATCGCGCCATCAAAGAAGCCGAAAACACCGGCTTAGTGTCAACGATCGAGCGCGTCGGCACCATTCGCATCGAGCAAAAGCCGATCAACAATATCGACTCATTGACGTTAAAAGCGTTATTGAAGCTGATCGATGGCAAAGTGCTCGGCGGGTCGGCTGGGTTGAACAAAAAACTCGACAAATTCGTCATCGGTGCCATGACGCCAGACGAAATGAAGCGCTACATCACGCCGAACGCGTTGATGATCATCGGGAATCGTGAAGATGCCCAAAAACTCGCGTTGGAAAATGGCGCCGCCGTGTTGATCACTGGGGGCTTTATGACTAGCGATGCAGTGATCGCCAAAGCCAATGCGGCAAGTTTGCCGGTGATGCAAACCAGCTATGATACCTTCACAGTGGCGACGATGATCAACCGCGCGTTGTCTGATCAAGCGATCAAACAAGACATTTTGACCGTGGCGGCAGTTTATTCGCGCTTGCGCAAAATCAAAACGGCCACACCTGAAAATACGGTGGCGGATTTCTTGCGCTTGCGCGGCGATCGTAGCGACTTTGCGTTACCGATCATTACCTCAGGCGGCCGCTTAGTGGGGATGGTCGCAGAAGCGCAGATCCATGGCAAAAAGCTCACCACTCCGCTAGAGCGGGTGATGGTCAAAGATCCCCTGACCGTCAAGCCTTACTTGTCCGTGACCACTGTCGGCCACACCATGCAAGGCAACGGGTTGGCGGTGTTGCCAGTGGTGGATGATTCTTGGAAGTTACTGGGGATCGTCACGCGCCATGCCGTTTTTTCCAGCATGGCTGATCTCAATCACAATCGCGATGCGGCCACGTTCGCCGATCAAGTGGCGCGGCAAATGCAGTTAGTCGAATCCACGCGCGTTGATGTTGCCGATTACCGGTTGCACACCACGCCGATGATGACCAATCAGCTGGGCACGTTGAGTTTTGGGGTGTTGAATGAAGCCGTCAATACTGCCGCGACTGGCTTTTTGAACCGGGCCGGGCGACGCAATGTGTTGGTGGCGGAGTTATCGTTGCACACATTTCGGCCGATCCAGTTGGAAACCACCGTCAACATTCATGTGCGGCCATTGGAATTGACGCGCCATGAAGCGACCTTAGATATCGAATTACAAACTGACGGTTTGCCAGTTGCCAAAGCATTGGTCACCTGCCAATTGCTGGAAAGGAATTAATATGTTGTTAGACGACATCCTCACGCAGATCAAAGCCTATGACACCATCATCATTCACCGTCATGTTAATCCAGATCCTGATGCTTTAGGCTCTCAAGGTGGTTTAGCTGCTAGCATTCAAGCGGCTTATCCGAATAAGCGTGTGTTGTTAGCCGGCGGGGACGTTGGCAACTTGGCTTGGTTGTCGACGATGGATCAGGTCCAAGATGCCGATTATGCCAACGCGTTGGTGATCACCGTTGATACCGCAGACACGCCGCGAGTTTCAGATCAGCGCTTTAACACCGGGAAGTTTTTGATCAAAATCGATCATCATCCCAATGACGATGCCTATGGCGATTTGTTGTGGGTCGTGCCTGAAGCCAGTTCCACCTCGGAATTAGTCTATGACTTGATCCAACATGCCAATGGGGCGCTTTCGATGAATGCCAAAGTCGCGCGGCTGTTATATGCTGGCATCGTCGGCGACACTGGGCGCTTTTTGTACAACAATACTTCAGCACACACCTTGCAAGTGGCTGCGGCGTTGATCCAAGAAGATTTTGATCCCACGGCTTTAAACAATCGGATGAATGCCATCAGCTTTGCGCAAGCCAAGTTGCAAAGTTATGTGTTTAACCACTTGCATATTTCCCCAGCCGGCGCTGGGTCGGTGGAGATCCCCTTAAGTGTCGTCAACGAATTGGGCTTGACCAAAGATCAAGTGCATGCGGCAGTGGGCACCCCAGGACGGTTAGGCGAAGTGGTAGCTTGGGTGATTTTTGTCGAGCAACCAGATGGCGAGCCATATCGGGTCAACTTGCGCTCCAAAGGCCCGATCATCAATGAACTAGCCAAGCAACACCATGGCGGCGGGCATCCTTTGGCATCAGGTGCCAAAGCCCAAAACCGTGAAGAGATCAACGCAATTACAACACAACTCGAAGCCATAGTGGCAGAAAGCGAGCATTAATGGCAACTTTTAAGCAATACGCATTAAGCCAGCCGATCATCGACGGGTTAACGGATATGCACATCGACACCCCAACGGCGATCCAAGAAAAAGTGATCCCAGCGGTTTTACGTGGGGAGTCAGTGATCGGCCAAAGCCAAACCGGCTCTGGGAAGACCCATGCCTTTTTGGTCCCGATCTTAGATCGCCTTGACGCCAAATCCGACACGGTCCAAGCGGTGATCACCGCGCCGAGTCGGGAATTGGCTACCCAAATTTATACTGTGGCGACGACTTTGGCGAAACATTTGCCAGACTTGCGGATCCACAATTATGTTGGCGGTACTGATAAAGCCAAACAAATCGACAAGCTGAAAAATAACCAACCGCAATTGGTCATTGGCACCCCTGGGCGGATCTTGGATCTGATCAAGTCAGGCGCTTTGGCCGCTCACACAGCAGAAACTTTTGTCGTGGATGAAGCGGATATGACCTTAGACATGGGTTTTTTGAACCAAGTCGATCAAATCGCTGCGACTTTTCCTAAAGATCTGCAAATGTTGGTGTTTTCCGCCACTATTCCGCAAAAGCTCGAACCGTTCTTAAAGAAATACATGCAAAACCCAACGATCTTTACCTTAAAGCCGCAATCCGTGATCGCCGACACCGTGGATAACTGGTTGATCGCCGCCAAAGGCCGTGACAAAAACCAATTGATCTATCAATTGTTGACGATCGGGCAGCCATTTTTGGTGTTGATTTTTGCTAACACCAAGCATGCGGTGGATCACATCCATCAATTCTTAACGGATCAAGGCTTGAATGTCGCTAAGATCCATGGCGGTATCCCGCCACGTGAACGCAAACGCGTGATGAAAGAAGTCGCGGCGTTGAAGTATCAATATGTTGTGGCCACTGACTTGGCAGCGCGTGGGATCGATATCAAAGGGGTTTCGCATGTCATCAACGCTGAGATCCCCAGCGACAATGAATTCTTCATTCACCGCGTCGGCCGTACTGGGCGCAATGGGATGCATGGTATCGCCATTACCTTGTATACGCCAGGGCAAGAAGACCAAATCGCCGAATTGGAACATTTAGGCATCCACTTCACCCCTAAAGCGATCAAAAACGGCGAAGTGGTCGATTCTTACGACCGTAATCGTCGTGTCACTCGTAAAGCGAAATCTGATCCGCGTTCCCTGCGGATCCGCGGCTTGGCGGCCAAAGAAGAAAAGAAACATATGCCAGGCTACAAACGCAAGATCCAAAAAGAAGTCGATCGCGAACGGCGCTTCAATTCTCGTTTGAAAAAACGGGAAGCCATGCGCGCCTCACGTAAAGCCAAAAAATCGAAGTAAACGCTCAAGCGGAGATTAAACTTGCCAGACTATTGATTAGTCGCCGCAGTTTTAGTCGCCGTTTGTTTTTTTGAAAAAGGAGGGGCAACATGGCTCAAACCGACTTATTGTTACCGCAATGGGCAAGCTTAGCCCAAGAGCGTCAGCGCTTTATCTTGCAACAACTGACGCGCTACTTTTTAAGTCCGTTGTTGTCAGTGGATGCGTTGACGCCGGTATCAGTGGATTATTTTGGCCAAACGTTGAACACGTTTGATGTGTTGATCGGCGGTCAGTGGCTACGCTTTGTGCCTGGCGCATTAAATGTGCCCCTTGGCGTTGATCGCGATGAGCCTAATGTTCAAGCCTTACTTTCCCAGTGGCCAAAAGCGCAATTTTCGCCGAAACGCGTGGTGGATATGCCGCCGATGTTGGTGGCGCGCCAAGCCGTGCCAGTTCAAGAACAAGTGATCGGGCAGGTGAACTTGTTGACGCATGTGTTTCATGGCAATCATTTCGCTTATGTGCCTTACAAGCCGACCGTATTGGCTTTGTTGAGCCGCCATGTTGATAGCTTGGCGCCTGATGCCGAGTCTTTTGCGCCAGTGCTTGAAAGCGGGCATGTGCGCTTGATCCAACAAAGTGCTCATCACTATCAAGTGCGTTTGGTGCATGATTGGGATGCGCAAAAGTTGCGCAAATCCTTAGGTGGGTTTGGCCAAACCTTGCCAAATGAAGATCAATATGAATACTTGCAAGGTGGCGGCATCGCGCAAGTTTTTCCTTGGGGCAATCAAGTCCCAAAGCCACTGCCGGCTTATTTGCCGAATCGCTTTGGCTTGACCATCAAAACCAGCGACGCGGCGCCTGAATTGTTATTAGCAGGCCCAGATAAACGCGGTGCTAGCTTGGCGCAATGGTCCCCTGCTTATCGCGCTGAAACGGCACTGCCATTTGAAGCGCACACGTATCGGCCGCTGACGTTGATCACGATCGACTGACCTTGGTGGCATTGACACCAGCGCGCGGTGTCCGTATAATGACGTCGTTAGGATATGCAAGGCATGACGCTGATCATCCAGGAAGTCGCGATTAATTGGGAACGCGGCGACAGCAGTGACTTGTGCTCCCTGATCGACAATTAAACAGTAATCAATGAAGTGGTAAACGATCAACATCGTTGCAAACAAGGTGGTACCGCGCGCAAGCGTCCTTGAATTGCAGCGGTGTTTTTGTGTCGCAAAACCGCGATTCCTTAGGAGGAAATTATGAAGCAACTCAACTCAGCCCAGATCCGCCAAATGTTTCTGGACTTTTTCAAGTCAAAAGGGCATGATATCGAACCTTCCGCCAGCTTGATCCCAGTCAACGACCCCTCGTTATTGTGGATCAACTCTGGTGTGGCCACGTTAAAGAAGTATTTTGACGGGTCAGTGATCCCCAAGAACCCGCGGATCACTAACGCCCAAAAGTCCATTCGTACCAACGATATTGAAAATGTCGGCAAAACCGCGCGGCATTTGACCTTCTTTGAAATGCTGGGGAACTTCTCAGTCGGCGATTATTTCAAACCAGAAGTGATCCCGTGGGCTTGGGAATTCTTGACGTCAGATGAATGGTTAGGCTTGGACAAAGACAAGTTGTATGTCACGGTTTACCCTAAAGACACTGAAGCCAAGCGCATTTGGCATGAAGTTGTGGGCTTGCCTAAAGAGCGCATTTTTGATGTGGAAGATAACTTCTGGGATATCGGTGTTGGCCCATGTGGTCCAGATTCAGAAATCTTTTTTGACCGCGGCCAAAGCTTCAATGATGTCGCTGAAGACGATCCAGAAAACTATCCTGGTGGCGAAAACGAACGCTATGAAGAAATCTGGAACATTGTGTTCTCCGAATTCAATCATTTGCCAGATGGCCGCTATGTCGACCAACCGCATAAAAACATTGATACCGGCATGGGCTTGGAACGCTTAGTCTCAGTGATCGAAGGCACGCGCACCAATTTTGAAACCGACTTGTTCATGCCGATCATCAAAAAAACCGAAAGCCTGTCTGCGGGCAAAAAGTATAACGCCAATGATAAAGATGATGTGGCCTTTAAGATCATCGCCGATCATGCGCGGACGGTCACATTTGCCATTGGTGACGGGGCTTTGCCATCAAACGAAGGCCGCGGGTATGTGTTGCGCCGCTTGATCCGGCGCGCGGTGTTAAATGGGAAGAAACTTGGCATCGAATCTGACTTCTTGTACCAATTAGTGCCAGTTGTCGGCGAGATCATGCAAAGCTACTACCCTGAAGTCTTGAAAAACAAAGCCTTCATCGAAAAAGTGATCCGCTCTGAAGAAGCGCGCTTCCGCGAAACGTTAGACGCTGGGGTCACCATGCTCAATCAAACCATCGCCAACGTCAAAGCAAACGGCCAAACCGTGATCCCAGGCGCTGATGCGTTCAAGTTGTTTGATACCTTCGGCTTCCCAGTGGAAATGACGGCTGAATTGGCTGAAGATGAAGGCTTGACCGTGGATATGGACGGCTACAAAGCCAACATGCAAGCCCAACGTGACCGCGCCCGCGCCGCACGTGGGGATGCGCAATCCATGGGCAACCAAGACAAGTTGTTGATGAGCATCGACACCAAATCTAAGTTTACCGGTTGGACAGATACAGATGACGATGCCAAGTTGATGGCCATTATCGTCAATGATGCTTTAGTTGACGAAGTGGCAACGGGTAGCGCCCAAGTGATTTTTGATCAAACGCCATTTTATGCCGAAATGGGTGGCCAAGTGGCTGACCATGGGGATATCCTCGATCAATCAGGCGCCGTGGTGGCCAAAGTCACTGACGTGCAACATGCGCCAAATGGCCAGAACTTGCACACCATTTCCGTTTTAGGGCACCTGAAAGCTGGCGAAACTTACCACTTGCAAGTTGAACTCACTCGCCGACAAAAAGTTTCCATGAACCATACCGCCACTCACTTGTTGGATACGGCGTTGCGCCAAGTATTAGGCGACCATACCCATCAAGCCGGGTCATTAGTGGAACCTGATTACTTACGGTTTGACTTCACCAACTTCGGCCAAGTCACCCCAGAACAACTCAAGCAAATCGAAGGCATCGTCAACACCCAGATCTGGCGTGCTTTGCCGATCACTTGGAAAGAAATGCCGATCGAAGACGCCAAAAAAGAAGGCGCCATTGCGATGTTTGGCGACAAGTATGGCGATACGGTGCGCGTGGTGACCATCGGCGACTTCAACAAAGAATTTGATGGCGGCACTCATCCGACTAACACCAGTGCGTTAGGGTTATTCAAGATCACCGGCGAATCTGGTATCGGCGCTGGCACTCGGCGCATTGAAGCGGTCACGTCGAAAGAAGCGTTTGAATACTTGACCCATCAAGAAAACTTGTTACACCAAGTTGCCCAAGCCGTGAAGTCGGAACAACTAGACGCAGTACCGGCTAAAGTGGCCAGCTTACAAAGCGACTTGAAAGCTTCGCAAAAACAAGTGGAAGCCTTACAAGCCAAATTAGCTGCCCAACAAGCCAATGGGTTATTTGATTCAGCTGAACCTGCTGGCAAGTACTCGTTGATCAAAGCCCAATTGAAAGTCGCTGGCATGAACGAATTGCGCCAGTTGGCGGATCAATGGAAAACCAAAGATGCTTCTGATGTGTTGGTATTGGCCACTGAAGCCAATGACAAAGCCAATCTGTTAGTCGCCGTATCCGCCGCTGCGATCAAACAAGGTGTCAAAGCCGGCAACATCATCAAAGCCATTGCGCCTAAAGTTCAAGGTGGCGGCGGCGGCCGTCCTGACATGGCCCAAGCGGGTGGGAAGAATCCTGCTGGGATCGCCGATGCGTTAGCCGAAGCGGTCAAAGTCATCGCCGCATTATGATCTGATCATCAAAGCGATAAATACTTGGTAACGCTTGCGAAAATGTCGTCGGTTCATTGTGCTTTTGACCATTTTCAAGTAGAATAAGGATGAATTGGACAGAATAGAGGTGTTAGGAATGAGCACATTAGATCAAACGGTCCACTTTGACTTTCACGATAACGACCCGAAGAACGTTCACGAAACCCTTGAAACGGTGTACAACTCCTTAGAGGAAAAAGGTTACAACCCGATCAACCAAATCGTCGGCTACTTGATTTCCGGCGATCCCGCTTATATCCCGCGGTACAACGATGCTCGTAATTTGATCCGCAAACACGAGCGCGACGAGATCATAGAAGAGCTCGTTCGTAACTATCTTGGCAAGGTGAAAGACTGATGCGATTAATGGGACTAGACGTCGGTTCACGCACTGTTGGAGTCGCGATGAGTGATCCTTTAGGCTGGACGGCGCAAGGTTTAGAGATCATCCGCATCAATGAAGACAAAGGCGAATTCGGCTTAGAGCGAGTCGCTGAGCTGGCCAAACAATATGAAGTCACCGGCTTTGTGTGTGGTTTGCCGAAAAACATGAACAACACCTTAGGCCCGCGTGCTGAAAAATCACGCGAGTATGGGGCAATGTTGGCTGAGCGTTTTGGCTTGCCTGTTGATTTCACCGATGAGCGTTTGACCACGGTGGAAGCCAGCCGCATGCTGATCGAAGAAGCCGATGCTAGCCGCAAAAAGCAAAAAAAGGTGATCGACAAGCTGGCTGCGCAAATGATCTTACAAAACTATTTAGACGCTCATGGCAAATTGACCAAGCAATAACCAAGGAGGCCCTTATGGCAGAACAAGAAAACGTCAAACCAGGCGAAGATGATCAATTGATCACTTTAGTCGATGACAAAGGCAATGAAGAGTTATACCAAGTGCTGTTTACCTTCGACTCTGAAGATTATGGCAAGTCTTACGTGCTGTTGTATCCACAAAGTGCCAGCGACGATGAGGAATTAGAGATCCAAGCGTTCTCTTTCACCCCAGATGCCAATGGTGATGCCAGCCAAGGTGACTTATATCCGATCGAAGACGATGATGAATGGTCCATGGTCGAAGAAGTGTTGAACACCTTCTTAGCTGACGAAGACGAAGACTAACCGAAAAGCGGCCTGGTGCCGCTTTTTGTGTGCCTTGGGCTCGAAAATCTGGAGGCTGCGGTGAACTGGTGTCACTCCGGAAAGCTGGCCAAGTTGCCGTGCGGCCGGCTACAGAAATCGGCAAAGCCCGCCGATGTTCTTTCGCCTAAATTCTGAACCAGCCAAACCCGCTGTTTGAGAATTTGCCGGTGAAATCCGCAGATGCCGCCAAAAAACAGCGTCATCTTTGATTTCACTGCCACGGCAATTGCCCAGCTTTCCTCCGTGATACCAGTTCGCCTCCGCCGCCAGATTTTCTCCGTTGGTGGACTGAATTAACAGACCGATTCAGCGGAAGATGTGCGTATTCGAATCAGACGATTGTCATTTCCACATGATGTCCGTACCTGCAGCTTGTGTTGGGCCGATTGTGATCACTGACGTCTTGGGTTGGCACTAATAGGCATTGCCTACTAGTGGGTGTCCGGTGTTATGCGATGGCCTTGGATGCTGATTTGAGGTGAGGTGCTTCAAACGAGAAAAACTGTGGGTGGAAGCGAATTGGCATAACGGCGGCAACTTGGCCAGTTTTTTGTAGTGGCGCCAATTCGCTGGAACCTACAGTTTTTCGTGCCGTCAAGCGAGCATTGCCAAGCGGAAGCTACCAGACAGCGACAGTGCTTTTGCAAAGTTTCATTTCATGGTAGAATAGTTTGGTATATTATCGAGGAGGCTGGCCTAATGACCGAAGAAAAGCGGCGCTTCAAAGCCGAAATTGCAGGTAAGTCGTACACCATCATCGGCCCAGGGTCGACGGCGCATTTTCAAGCAACCACGCAGCTGCTCAATCAGCAGCTCACCCAGATCCAACAATTAGCGCCGGACTTATCTTTGCAAGACGCTGCGGTATTATTGGCCTTTAACGCCTTGTCTGATCAAGTCAAAGCCAAAGTAGCGCAACAGTTAAAAGAGGATAAGTAATGTTATCGTTGATGATTGTCGCCATTTTGGCCTATTACTGCTACTCCGGCGCTCGGCGCGGGATGTGGCTGCAAGGTGTCCATGTGGTGGGATATTTATTAAGTTTAGTGCTGGCGCGGTTCACCTACCTGCCGTTGAGCGTCTTCATGACGCAATGGGTGCCGTATCCCAGCGCCACAGAACAAAGCAAATTCGTGTTTTTCACGCATCAAGTCGGCTTGACGTTAGACCACGCGTTTTATAATGGCGTGGCGTTTGTGTTTATGCTGATGATCGGGTGGCTCCTGACGCGGTTTGTGGCGTTGTGGTTTCATGATCTGTCTTACCGCAAGGCTGACGAAACAATGAGTACAGTCGTTGGTGGGGCGATGAATTTTTTGATGGGGTATTTGTTTATATTCTTGATTTTGTATTTGCTGGCTTTGATCCCTGTGGCTGGTATTCAAGATATGTTGGCGCATTCTGGGATTGCTTCGGCGATCGTGCGCTATACCCCAGGATTGACGCAACTGTTCACGAATTTGTGGATCGTGGCGTAAGGTGATTCGACGGCAATTCACGGTGAAAACACCGGGTGTTGGCGTCGATTTTTTTCGATTTTCGGAGGAATTATGAATTCTAAAATATTAAAAACCTTAGAGTATGGCAAGATCCGCTCAGCGTTGCAAGGCTTGGTCAATACTGCCGCTGGCGCTGAGTTGGTCGCTAAAATGCAACCCAGCAGCGATGTGGCAGTGGTGCAAACTGCCCTTGATGAAACGGCTGATGGCGCGTCGATCTTGCGGCTAGCTGGTGGCATCCCGGTGCCGCAACTGGAAAATATCGACCCAGCACTGCGGCGGGTGGATATTGGCGCCATGTTGAATGGCCGCGAACTGGCCGCCATTGGTCGCGTACTGAAAACCGTCAGCGCGGTGGATAAGTTTCTCAATGATCTCAACGAACGCTTGGCGTTGCGACGCGTTTACGACTTGCAACAACAACTCACGGCCTTGCCGGCGTTGGAGCGGCGCTTAGCCACTGCTGTTGATGAAGATGGCAGCTTGACAGATGAAGCCAGCCCAGAGCTGCACGGCATTCGCCAAGCCGTGAAGAATCTGGAAGGCGAGATCCGCAGCCGCATGGAAAACTATACCCATGGTAGCTCGGCGAAGTACCTATCTGACCCGATCATCACCATTCGCGATGATCGCTATGTCATTCCGGTTAAAGCCGAATATCGCGGCCAATTCGGTGGGGTGGTGCATGACCAATCTGCCAGTGGCCAAACGCTTTTCATTGAGCCGCAAGCGATCGTGGAAATGAACAACCGCTTGCGTCAAGCGCAACTAGAAGAACAAGCCGAGATCCAGCGGCTGTTGGCAGAACTGACCAATGAAGTCGCGCCTGACACCAAAGAGTTGCGCAATAACAACCAGGTGCTGGGGCATTTTGACTTTATCAACGCCAAAGCGCGCTACGCCAAAAATAGCCATGCCACAGAACCTGAAGTGTCAGCTGAAAACCATGTCGATTTGATCCAAGCGCGCCATCCTTTGATCAATCGACACAAAGTTGTGTCCAACACCATCACGCTTGGCAAAGACTATCAAGCCATCGTGGTCACTGGCCCTAACACTGGCGGGAAAACGATTACCTTAAAAACCCTGGGCTTGTTGCAGCTGATGGGCCAATCTGGGTTATTTATCCCAGCAGAAGCGGGTTCCGTGATCGGTGTTTATTCTAACGTGTTTGCTGATATCGGTGATGAACAATCCATTGAGCAAAGTTTGTCGACGTTTAGTGCGCATATGAAAACCATTGTCGACATTTTAGACGCGATGGACGATCATGCGCTGATCTTGTTTGATGAACTTGGCGCCGGTACCGATCCGCAAGAAGGCGCCGCTTTGGCCATCGCCATTTTGGATGCGGTTGGGGCCGCTGGCGCACAAGTGGTGGCGTCAACGCATTATCCGGAGTTGAAGCTTTATGGCTACAACACGCCAGGCACCATCAACGCGTCAATGGAATTTGACGCGGCGACGCTGCAGCCGACGTATCGCTTGTTGATCGGCGTGCCAGGGCGTTCCAACGCGTTTGATATTTCGCAGCGCTTAGGGTTGGATAAGACGATCGTGTCGGCAGCCAAGTCCTTGATCGCCGATGACTCGCATGAACTCAATAATATGATCTCGGATCTGGAAGCCCAGCGCAAAGCCGCCGAAACTGAATACTTGGAAACTCGCCGGCAACTTGAAGAAGCGCAAACTTTGCATGATCAATTGCAAAAAGCTTACGAAGACTTCTTTGAAGAACGCGAGCGGCAAATGGATGCAGCCAAAGATCGCGCCAATGCCATTGTCGATAAAGCCCAAACCAAAGCCGATAAAATCGTCAAAAAGTTGCGGCAAATGCAGTTGCAATCTGGCAACAATGTCAAAGAAAATCAGCTGATCGAAGCCACTACCGAGTTGAAAAACCTGCACCAAGAAAAAGCCAAGCCGAAAAACCGCATTTTGCGTCAAGCCAAAAACAAACAAGCTTTGCATCGCGGCGATACGGTCAAAGTGTTGGCGTATGATCAAACTGGCGAATTGTTGAAGCAAGTCGACGACAAACACTGGGAAGTGCAAGTCGGCATTATGCGCATGACCTTAGCCACCAATGAGCTCGAAAAAGTCCAAGCGCCTAAGTCCACTGAGCCCAAACGCCGCGTCACCGTGGTCAAAGGCGCCACTGGCCCGTCGACTAAACTTGATCTGCGTGGACAACGTTATGAAGAAGCCATGGCCAACTTGGATCAATATATCGATGCAGCGTTATTGGCAGGGTATTCGCAAGTCACGATCGTCCACGGCTTAGGTACCGGCGCGATTCGCAATGGCGTCACCCAATACTTGCGCCGCAATCGCCAAGTCAAGAAATTCGGCTTTGCCCCGCAAAATGCTGGTGGCTCAGGTGCGACGATCGTGGAATTCAAGTAATTGCCGGCGTCGACACAAATCAATTGTATCCAAGGTATTGGCATTTTGTGGGTCAACGTGGTATGATTAAGTTACAAAAAGTAAGAGGAGGCACACACATGGTAGAAGCTGTTACAGATCAAAACTTTGAAACCGTGACTGGCACCGGCGTTACGCTCACCGATTTTTGGGCAACTTGGTGCGGTCCCTGTCGGATGCAAAGCCCTGTAGTCGAATCTTTGGCCAACGATCGCCAAGACGTGAAGTTTGTGAAAATGGATGTTGACGCAAACCCCAACACCCCACAAAGTTTTGGTATCATGGCGATCCCAACGTTGCTGGTGAAAAAAGACGGCAATGTCGTGGAAAAAATCGTGGGTTACCATACCAAAGATCAACTTAACGAGATCCTTAACAAGTACACTGCATAAGCGACTTGTGACATCTAAAAAAGTCGAGGCCATGAAGGTCTCGACTTTTTTTGTCCCAAAATGAGTTACAGCGCCGTTAAGCTGATATGGGTTTGGGTTTTGGGTTGCGGCGTTTTTTCATCAAGGACTGCCGTTAACGTGATCATTTGCTTGTGGCGATCTAGCGTGGCGTTAGCTTCGACCACACAGCCAATCTCTTGTTGCAGGCTTTGCGCCAAAAAGCCGGCTTCGATGCGGAAGTCTGGCGCCTCGAAATTACTGATGCGAGTTTCAACGGTGGTACCACTTAAGGTGTAAACGCGTTGGTGGCGTTTGCTGGCGGCTGGCGCCAAGGTGCCAAAGCCTACGCGCGAAAACAATTCGCATAAATCGTCTTCAACTACTGGCAAGCGGCGCGCCAGTGAGCGGCCAGCCCAGTAGGTGATGCTTTCGGTTTCTTTGCCTAACAGATCCGGCAACAGTAAGTCGCGTAGCATCAACTGCCCGAATAACGGGCCAGTCGCGGACAGGTTTAACAGATCTTTATAGCTATTGGCCATGAGGCGCCTCCTATTTTCGCGCAATGCGCTGTCTGTTCTATTATAGCCAAAACCTTGCCGCCATGCGACTTGAATTTTGTTAGGGTGTATAATGTAGGTTCAAGAAGGGAGCGCACTTATGAATAAGCAACCGATCGGATTTATCGATTCCGGCGTGGGCGGGCTGACGGTGGTCATTGAGGCTTTGCGGCAGCTACCCAACGAAAATATTATTTTTTTAGGCGACCAAGCGCGTTTGCCGTATGGGCCAAGGCCGGCAAAGCAAGTGCGAGCATTCACTTGGCAAATGGTGAATTATTTACTCGCCAAGCATATCAAAATGTTAGTTGTCGCGTGCAACACTGCTACGGCTGCGGCTTTAGATGATCTGCGCGCCAAGTTGTCGATCCCAGTCGTCGGCGTGATCTTGCCAGGCAGTCGTGCGGCGTTGCGCGCCACGAAAAATCGGCGCATCGGCGTGATTGCCACAACTGGCACAGTGAAATCAGATGCTTATGCCAAAGCGATTCGCAGCAAAGATCGCCACGTTAAAGTGATCAGTATGGCCGAACCTAAATTTGTGCCAGTAGTGGAATCTAACGAAGCGCATTCCCCAGTGGCAAAGAAAGTCGTCGCAGAAGGCTTGAAACCTTTGCGCAATTCCGGCATCGACACGTTGGTGATGGGTTGCACGCATTATCCGCTGTTGCGGCCATTGATCCAAAATGTGATGGGACCGGATGTCACCTTGATCGATTCTGGCGCTGAAACTGTCAGCGAAGTGTCGATGTTGTTGGATTATTTTGATTTGGCCAATACCGACAATCCTGACCCATTACGGGAGTATCACACCACTGGCTCAGCCAAAATGTTTGACGCCATTGCCAGCGACTGGTTAGGTCAAAGCATTCATGCCGATCGCGTTGACATTTCGCAACTGCCGATGGATGTGGTCACCAGTTTACCCACAACAGTCGTCGTCGCTTCCAAAAACCCTGGCAAGGTGCGCGAGATCGCAACGATGTTCGACCATCTCGGTGTGGCAGTCAAATCATTAGCCGATTTTCCAGAATTGCCCAGTGTCCCAGAAACAGGCGCGACCTTTGAAGAAAATGCCCGCTTAAAGGCTGACGGCTATGCCCAAGCGTTGGAGTTGCCAGTGTTAGCGGATGACTCCGGCTTGCAAGTGGACGCCTTAGACGGCATGCCAGGGGTATTTTCCGCGCGCTATGCCGGCAAAGGCCACAACGATGCTGCCAACAATGCCAAGCTGATCGCCGAATTGGCAGAAGTGCCAGCCGATCAGCGTACGGCCCATTTTGTCAGCGTGTTGGCCTTGGCGCGCCCAGGCAAACCAGCTGAAGATCTGGTGGTGCGCGGGCAAGTCGACGGCATGATCGTCGGGATCCCTCAAGGCGACAATGGGTTTGGCTATGATCCGTATTTTTACTTACCGAAATTTGGCAAAACGATGGCGCAAATGACCCCTGATGAGAAAAATCAAGTGTCGCATCGCGGGGATGCCTTGCGCAAACTGGAAGCGCGTTGGGATGGTTGGTTCAAAGCTTAGGAGGACGAAACATGCGATTAGTTGTGGTCAGCGACACTCACGGAGATAAAGCGATTTTACAAGCCATTCAGGCGCAACAGCCTGATGCGGCGGGTTATTTTTACTGTGGTGATTCTGAATTGCCTGCCAGCGATGAGGTTTTTGACACGTATCAAGCGGTGACTGGCAATATGGACTTTGATCCTGATTTTCCGTTGACGCTGACAGTTCAAGAGCCAGGACTGACAGTGTTCATGACGCATGGGCACCGCTTCAACGTCAATTGGACATTAGATCCGCTGATTCAAGCTGGCAGCGATGCGCACGCAGAGCTGGTATTGTTTGGCCATACCCATCAACTCGGCGTTGAACAACATGACCAGCTGATTGTGTTGAATCCTGGGTCGATCTCGCAACCGCGCGGTGAATTTGCGCCGCTACATGGCACTTATGCCACCGTTGACTGGGACGCTGATACCATCACGGTACAATTTCACACCCGCGACGGGCAAGTGGTCGACAAGCTCACGCGAACCTTTACCCGTTAAGTGAATGCGGGTCACCCATCAAAAAAATGGAAATTTGTCAAATGGTGTTGAAGGATAGTTTTTATCCTTTGAAGGTCTCCCCGACCGTGGGAGGCTTTTTTGTTATTTAATTGTTTAAGGAACTATGATGGATGCAGGGATAATGGTATTTTCG
>NZ_BAAFZI010000006.1:0-89557 GCF_045862175.1 Lacticaseibacillus salsurae
CACCAACCCGTCTCTTTGACTCGTTGCTGGTAAGATAACACTCTACGGCTTCGATATAAGTTTCTACTGAAATCTTAGTCATACAAATACCCCCAAAGTTGTGTTCCAACTTTAGGGGTAAAGGTCAATCCGAAGGCTATTATCATTTAAACGTTGAGTTTGTGGCGCATCCAAGCTTTGCGGGCTTCTTCGATCAAGAATACTGGAATTGGAATGATCACCAAGAATAGCCAGTCGCTGGGTTGCAAAACCGTGGTGTTGAACAATCCTTGGAAAAATGGGACCACCGTCAACACGAATAGCAACAAGACTTCAAAGACGATACCATACCAAATGCGTTTGTTGGAGAAGATCCCGGCTTTGATCACTGAAGCGAATTGGGTCCGGCAGTTCAAGGCATTGGCGATTTGGAAGAAGACGATCGACCCTAAAAACATGGTGGTAGCGCGCGCATAGCCGACCCCATTGCCCATTAAAGCGACTTTTGGCCAGCCGTTTTGCCAGTTGACAAAGAAGTAGGCAAACGTGGAGATGACGCTGGTCAACAACCCATACCAAGCGAAAGCTTTAAACACGACTCGCTTGTTCATCAAGTGTGCCGTGCGCTTGCGTGGGGGCTGATTCATGATCCCAGGTTCTGAACGCTCTGAGCCTAGGCCCAAAGCCGGCAGCATGTCAGTACCTAAGTCAACCGTCAAGATCTGCATGACGGTCATTGGCAGCGGGATCAACCCGCGAGAAAACAGGAACAAGACACTCGGGATCGCTTCTGGGACATTCGAGGTCAAAATGTAGGTCAAGAACTTTTGCAAGTTGGCATAAACCGTGCGACCTTCTTCAATGGCGGCAACGATCGAAGCGAAGTTATCATCTGTTAAAATCATGTCGGCAGCATCTTTGGCCACATCGGTACCAGTGACCCCCATGGCCACCCCGATATCGGCTTTCTTCAAAGCTGGGGCATCATTGACACCATCGCCAGTAGAAGCGACGATCTCACCATTTTCTTGCAAGGTCGACACGATCTTGTACTTTTGTTCTGGGGCGACTCGGGCGAAAATGATCTCACCACGCAGCGCTTCTTGCAATTCTGCTTCGCTCATGGCATCCAATTCAGTGCCAGTTACGACACGCGCTTTGTCAGAAGTTAACCCGATTTTCACCGCAATGGATTTGGCTGTCAAAGTAGAATCGCCAGTGACCATGATGATCTTGATGTTGGCGGCGTGGCATTTGGCGACTGCGTCAAAAATTTCTGGACGTGGCGGGTCAGCCATGACCGTCAAGCCGACAAAGGTCAATTGTGATTCTGTGTTTTCAATCGTCAACGCGTCTAATTGACTTTGGAGATCTTTTTGCAAGGGGATCTCGCGATAAGCGACGGCTAAACTCCGCAAACCAGTCGCGGCAAATTTGGTGTTGGCAGCGTTGATCTTTTCACGATCGTCATCAGTGATCGGGCGCACGACGCCGTTGACTTGCACCGTGGTACATTGCGGCAATAAGTCTGACAAGCTGCCTTTGACACAAGCGGATAAGGTGTGATCGTCATGTTGATGAACCGTGCCCATGCGCTTACGATCAGAGTCAAAAGGAAATTCCTTTAAGCGTGGCGTCTGTGCTTGGGCATCATCGAGATCAAATTTCGCTTTTTGCGCCATGATCACTAAAGCCGCTTCAGTCGGCGTGCCTAAGATCTTCGGCTTGCCGTCGACCATTTGGACGGTGGTGTCGTTGTTTAATGCCGACACGCGCATCAGTTTGTCCAAATCAGGATCTTGTTTGTAATCGACAGGTTGGCCGTTGAGTTGGATCTCGCCGTTGTTGACGTAACCTTGGCCGGTGACGTCGTAATCATGCGCCAGCGTCCAAATATGGTTGACGGTCATTTGATTTTGCGTCAAGGTCCCAGTTTTATCTGAGCAGATCACCGTGGTTTCGCCTAAAGTTTCCACGGAATTCAAGTCTTTGACTAAGGCGTGTTTTTTAGCCATGCGCTGCACACCATGGGCCAACGACAACGTCACTGTTGGCAATAAGCCTTCTGGAATAAAGGCCACGATCATCCCCAACGCGAAAATAAAGGCCTTGGCGATCGGGTAATGCACAAAGAAAATCGACGCGATGAAAAAGGCGACCCCAATGGCAATGGCGATCATGGAGATCTGCTTGGTCAAGTGATCGAGTTGTTTTTGTAGCGGGGACATGACTTTGGTTTGTTGTTGCGTCAAGCTGGCGATCTTCCCAAATTCGGTTTTCATGCCAGTGGCGTAACACACCGCCAAGCCAGTACCAGCGCCTACTGTGGTGCCAGCATAAACCAAGTTGCTTTCGGCAAATTCGCCTTCACCTGCATCATAGCGAATATATTTGGATTCTGGCACTGATTCCCCAGTCAGTGCACTTTGATCCACTTGCATGGAAGTCGCTTCTAGCAGTCGGGCATCCACAGGCACGGCATTGCCGGCTTGTAAGGTGAACACATCGCCTGGCACCAGATCCACCGCGTTGATCTGTTGGCGCTTGCCGTCGCGGTAGACTTGCGTATATGTTGGCAACATCGCCATTAATGAATCAGTGGCTTTTTTGGCTTGGTGTTCTTGCCAAAATGAAAAGACCCCATTGATCACGTTCACCAACCAAATGGCGATCCCCAGTTCCAAGGTGCCACTTAAAATGGCAATGGCCCCAGAAACCCACAGTAAGATCGCCATTAAACTGACGAAGTTCTTCAAAAATACTTTCAATTGCGACGACTCTGCTGCTTTAGTGATCGAGTTTTGACCATATTGCGTGAGGCGTTTGGCCGCTTCAGTTTGGCTCAACCCCGCTTTTGAGGTATGGAGTTGATCCAATACCTCATCGGGCTTGGCTTGCGCATAAGTTGCCCGGGAATTCTCAGTAGCCTTCATGATCCCACACTCCTTTACGAACTATAGACACATTTTAACGCAATCTGGCGCGCGCAACCATGTTGTCACATTCGCTTTTCGGCATATCGATAACTTAATAGGAGATCAGCAGATTTTCAGTTGCAACTGACCAGATCAATGTTTACAGTAATAACAGAGGTGAAGGTGCAGTGAAAATGAAGTGGCAGTATTTCAAGTGGTTCGTCCCGATCGTGGTGGTGTTGCTCGTCGGTTTGTTCGGCGTGCGCAAAGTGATGATGAACCCGCATACCAAAGCGCCTGTGCAAGCCGTCCAAGCCCATGTTAAAAAAACCAAGCCCACCAAGAAAAAAGCGCCTCAACAAGCGGTGATCGATTGGCGCAAGCCGTCTGAAAATAAGCCATATCCTGACGTTAATCAGTATCCGAACTTAGAATTTGTGGTCAGCACGGCCAAACAACGAGTGTATCTCAAAGCCGCTGGCAAAACGCTTTACACCATGTATGCCTCAACTGGCGTGAATCATGCTACCCCAACTGGACATTACGCGATCCAAGCGGAACGCGGGTTGCACTTTTTCAATCCAGAAGTCCAAGTTGGCGCCAACTACTATACCAGCTGGTTAGATCATGGGACCTACTTATTCCATTCTGTTCCAACAGATGCCAATGGGCACTACATTGCGGCCCAAGCGGCTAAGTTAGGCAAAAAGCCAGGCTCGCATGGCTGCATTCGCTTAAGCGTCCCTGATGCGAAGTGGATCTATACCAATGCCAAAGTGGGGATGCCAGTGATCGTTGAGTGATAATTAGCCGGCTAACTATCTGCTAATGAGGTTCGGTCAGACACCTACCAAGCAATTTGCTTGGTGGGTGTCTTTTGCGTCAAATGCGGCAATTGGCGCTACCTTTGCAATTGTAAATGGCCTATAATAAAAACAATACCCTTGGGAGATCATCCATGATTGCAAAATTTATTGCCGATGTGCCGCTACTCCTGGTGCGTTTGCTGACTTTGAGTTTTTTTAGTATTGGGTTCATTCAGTATTTTCAACGCCTGTACAGTCAGGTGTTTCACGAACACAAGTGGCGTCGCTGGTATTTGCTCGCTTTGGCAATCGGTGGCGGCTTTTTCGTGCATTTTGTGGTGATGATGCAACCAGACAGTCAAACCATCATTATCTACCACAACTTGGCGCTATTTATGGTGATGATGCCGCTGTTATTTGACGGCTTCAATCATTTAGAAGTGGCAGTGGATTTCTTAGCGATCGCCGTGTTGTGGGGGTCGCATCACCAAAGCAACTGGGCACAGCCGCAAACGCTGGTGGCGATGGTCGCCTTTGGTGCGTTGCTGTGGGTGGCGCATCAATATGGCCAGTGGGTGTTGCAGCATTGGCCCATCGCCGTTGGCACCGCGTTTGCCATGGGGTTGTTGTTTTGGCTGAGTGTGCCAAATGTTTCCGCACGAATGCCGATGACCATGGCTTTGCGCTTAGAAAACGTCTGCTTGTTTGGGCTGATGTTGGCGTTTGTGTTAGGGTATTGGGCACGGCAAGTTAAGATCGAAGCCACCAATCGCCACTTACAAGAAGTGGCGTATCACGATCAAAACGTCGATTCGCATTACGCCGATCAACAAAAAGAACTCACTGCCTTGGTTGCACAAGCCCAAGTTCGCCATCAACCGTTGACCTTTGCTACGTTTGATTTGGATCATTTTCGCCAAGTGAATGACCAATATGGCCATTTAGCCGGTAATGCCGTGTTGATCCAAGTGGAACAGCGGCTTCAAAAAGTCTTGCAAGCCAGCCAAGTGGCGCATCGCTTTTATGCCACCACTGGCGAAGAATTCAACTTGGTTTTCCCGAATGCCACGCCTGAACAGTTAACGCCGCTGCTGGATACGTGCTGGCAAGCAGTGCGTAAAGGTGATTTTGATTTTGAAGGCCGCGGCATCGCGCTGACGATTTCCGGTGGGGTCACCGCGCTTAAAGCAAGTGACGTGGATGCCAATGATCTTTACAAACGTGCCGATGACAACTTATCGATCTCTAAGCGCTCTGGGCGCGATATTGTCACCATTAATGGTAAGCGCGTTTCTGGGGATGACAAACAAGTCAAGCACGTTGACGACTACCGCTTTTTTGCTCAAGGGGTGTATGAATTAGCCCAATCTGGCAACATTCGCCGCTCCAATGAATTGTTACTGCGTGCTTATGATCCCCTGCAAAAACGCTGGGTCTTGCCAGACACCTTCGAGCTGCCGGCGTGGATGCAAATCGCGTTGATCAAAGAATTCATGCAACGTACCGGCGCCAAAACGGTGAATATCAATTTAACGGCGCATCAATTCGACGATTTGGATTTTGCCACGGCGATGACGCAGTTCGTGGAATCTAGCGACGGGCCAGATCATTTAAATGTCGAGATCACCCAACTCAGCGATTCTGCCACCACTCGGCGCATCAGTGCCTTATATCGCGCGGCTGGCGTGAAGTTGATGATCGATGATGTAGGTAGCGATAACAGTTTTGAATTGGTGCAAGATGTGTTTGGTTACGTCAATAACGTGAAGTTCGCCATGCAAAATCTCCGCAAACAAACCAGCGCTGAGCAGCTGAAACAACGTGCGACTTTTTGGGTCAAAGTCGCCAAGCAACAACATTTGACCTTTGTGTTAGAAGGGGTCGAAAATCAAGCCGATATCGATTTGGCCCATGCCCTTGGGGTCAAATATGTGCAAGGCTATTATTTTGGCAAACCAGCTTTGTCTGTCCCTGATCCCACTGTCCCAGTGACCTTTTGACCCATGCAAAAACGCCTTACCGCCAGTGATTTTTAAAGGTGGTAAGGCGTTTTTGTCGTGGCTTCAAGTCAACTCTGTGGCCACTGAGTCGCCTTGCTTAAAGGCCACTAAGCTGTCTAAGGCTTGTTCGACCATATTGCGCACCGCCACATCGGTATAATAGGCGATGTGCGGGGACAATAACACATTGGGCATCGCCAAAAGCTCATCCCACATCGGATCGTTGAAATCGTGATCTTCAGCCAGTTGCAGTAAATCGTCGGCTTCATGTTCAAACGTATCGATCGCCACGCCGCCAAGTTTGCCTGAGCGCAAGTGATGCAAAAGCGCTCGGGTGTCTAATACATTCGGTCTGGCGGTATTGATGATCAACGTGCCTGCTTTCATTTGCCGAAATGCCGCGTCATCTAATAAGTGGTGATTGCTGGGATCGCCTGGAATATGCAAGGTGATGATGTCGCTGGTGGCGATCAGTTGCGGCAAGGCCACGGCATCATAGCGCAAGGTTTCATCTTTAGGCAAATGCGAATCTGAGATCAACACTCGCGCGCCAAAGCCATTTAAGATCTTGATCACCGCTTGGCCGATATGGCCGGTACCGATCACGCCAACTGTGCAGGCGCCAAGTTCGCGCCCCATAAAGGTTTTGGCCAAGCGGTAGTCATGATCATGCAAGGCCGTTTGTACTGGGCCATTTTGCCGCAGTAAGGCCAACATGCTCATCACGGCAAATTCAGCGATGGCAGCTGGCGAATATGCCGGCACATAACTGACGCGCACATGATGACGACGCGCCGCAGCTAAATCGACATTTTCAAAGCCGGCGTTGCGCAACGCCAAAAAAGGCACCGGTAGCGCTGCAAACAAGTCAGCCGGATAAGGCACTGTTTGAAAACAGGTGATGGCCTCGGCTTGGGCGACTTTGCGGCAAGTGTCGACATTTAAATAGTCGGCAAACAGATCCACTTGGTTTTCGGTGCGGGCGGCCCAAGCTTGAAAGTATGGGACTTCATCGCCGCGCACACCAAAAGCAGCAATATGCATCAGACACCTCCTGAAGGAATCAAAATTTTTCCGTATAGTTTGAATCTTAAGTTTAGCGGATGAAAGTGGTTTTATCAAATTTTATTTTCCCGCCTTTTGTTCTTTCATTATGCTATGATTGGGAAAAAGGGGGTGAGGCCATGATCCGATTTTGGGGCCAACCAAAGTATGCACATGATGAACGGTTTGCTTATGAGTTGTTTTTGCGCGAAAAAGTCGCCGATCAGTGGACTTTCCCTCAAGACTTTGGCCGCTTTGAAGCCGTTGACATTGCCGCCTTGCTCGCTCAAACTGTTGCAGCCGTGGACACTGACACGCAAATGGTGTCGATCAACTTAGATCAACCAGAATTTTCTCGGGTGGATTACTTAGAGGCGTTGCCGAAGCTTCAAGCACAATTACCTGACATGCAGCTATGCGTGGAACTGACAGAACGGCCTAATGGCGTGGCGTTGTCTGCTTTAATATCAGCCGCGCGCACCTATCAAGAAGCTGGGTTGTGGGTATGTTTGGATGACGTCGGCACCGGCGATAACCAATTGCCGCTGGTGAAAGCTTTAGCGCCTTATGTGCAAGAATATAAGTTCGCCTTACAAAACTTCCACGACAACAAAGATTTCATCACCTTGGTGTCGCCTTTGTTACAGTTTTGGCGAGAACAAGCGGAACTTGCCGGGGTGTTTTTCGCCATTGAAGGTTTTGAGAATAAACCGGATCTGAAAATTTCCGAAAATTATCAGCCTGATATCATGCAAGGTTATTACTTCGGACGCCCGCAACTCATTGAGGTCAGCGCGTCATAAGGGGTCAGTTGGAGGTGTGTGGATGCCAACATCGATCAAACAAAGTGTCACCAAAGTCGGCACAGTCTTAACAGATATGGTCATGCCCAATATTGCGGCATTTATTGCTTGCGGGTTATTAGCCGCGGTATGTGCGCCGCATGGCTGGTGGCCTAACGCTGAGATCTATCGCGTGGTGTCATTGAGCCAAGCGTATTTGATCCCGTTGTTGCTGGCGTTTACCGGCGGCAGCAATATTGGTGGCCATCGTGGCGGTGTGGTGGCAACGATCACGGCGATGGGCGTGATCGCTACCGCCCAATCAGCGGCGATCTTAGGGGCAATGATCGCCGGTCCGATCGCTGGATGGGCCGTCAATACTGTCGATGATCATTTGCGTCCGCATGTCAAACAAGGTTTTGAAATGCTGGTGAATAATTTCTCCGCTGGGATCTTAGGAATCGTGTTGGCCTTGGTAGGGTATTACGGCTTGGCGCCGATCGTTGATGCGTTGGCGAATGTGATCGCCAGCGGGGTATCGACATTGATCGCATGGCATTTATTACCATTGGCCAATGTCATTGTGGAGCCAGCCAAGGTGCTGTTTTTAAACAATGCGTTGAATCATGGGATCTTAACGCCACTAGGCACGCAAGCTGCTGCTCAAGCTGGACATTCGGTTTTGTTTTTGGTTGAAACCAATCCTGGTCCGGGACTGGGGATTTTAATGGCGTTTCATTTCTTTGGCCATGGCCATTCGCAAAAGTCCGCCGGCAATGCCGCCATCATTCAGTTTTTCGGCGGGATCCATGAGATCTACTTTCCTTATGTATTAAGCCAACCGGCATTGATCTTAGCGGCGATCGCTGGTGGGGTGGTCGGGACTTTCACCTTTGCCACGTTAGGTGCAGGGCTGACCGCAGTGGCGTCTCCTGGCTCGATCATTTCGATCTTGTTGTTGACGCCACAAGGGATCGGCAACTTCTTGGCAGTGTTAGCCGGTGTTTTGTTTGCGGCGGTAGCGGCTTTTGGGGTGGCGGCATTGATTTTGGTGCATAGCCATCAGCCAGTCACAGAAGTTGATGCCAGTGCGCATCAACAACATGCCATTCGCGAGATCATTATCACCGGCACCACTGGCATGGGCACGCCACAAATGGCAGTAGCGATCTTGCAAGCGAAGTTGCAGACGCTTAATGATATCACCGTTAGCGTCACCTCTAAGCCGATTCGTGAATTGAAACCTGACACCAACGCTTTGTTTATCGCCCGTGACGATTTGGTTTCGGTCGTACATGACCAAGTGCCAGGCGAGATCCACATTCTAGGCGTGACCAATTATTTGCGCTCACCAGTATATGATCAAGTTGTCGACATGCTAAAAGCGCAAAATCAATGACCGAGACCCGCAGCAATTGGCGCTGCGGGTTTTATTTTTGTGCGGTGAGTGGTTCGAAAATCTGGCGGCTGCGGGGAATTGGCGCCCCTGCGGAAAGCAGGCCAAGTTGCCGTCGCCTCCAGATTTTCTACGTTTACGAATTGAATTGACAAATCAATGGCGCATACGACGTGACTGATCGAATAGGCGACTAGTAGGTATAACATATTAGTGCCTAAGCAGTATCAGGCAGTTGTCAGTGATGTTGATGGTGCAAGGCGCATAGGTCGTTTGAATTTGGGACGGAGGTTGGTTGGGCCGGCATCGTGAGATTTCCGTTAGCGATTTATCGCTTACGGAAAGCCGCAGGAAAAGATCCGGCGGGTGGCGCGCATAGCGAGACATCCCGGCTAGCTTTTTCGAGGACCCTCACAATGCCGGCCCAACCAACCGGAGTCCCAAATTCAAACGACCGGCCATCAGCCCAAACAAAAAAGCCTAAAACGGCAACCGTTTTAGGCTTTCAGTTTAGTATTTTGGTTCTAACAAGCGCCGTGGGCGGATGAACGTGGTGATCGCCGTGTCATCTTCTGGAATGTAATCCGCAGCGGTGAAGAACGCTTGCATATCAGGATCATCACATACCAAAACGATGCGGGAAACTTGCTTAAAGTAGTCGTCGAATTGATCCAACAATTCATGACCGATGCCTTGGTGTTGATATTCTGGCAATACGATCAAGTCTTGAATGAACAACACCGTATGCATGTCCGAAACGCCACGGATCAAGCCGACTAAGCTGCCGTCTTCATCACGCGCCGTCAATAGCGTCGAGTTGGCGATGCCGCGAGCGGTTTCGCCAATGTCTTGCAAATAATGGGTAAAACCCACTGCGCCATAAAGCTTTTTAATTTCATGAATGGTCAAACCAGTTTCAAATCGGTACTGCACGATATTGCCTCACAATCATCTTTAAAGTGTCTGCGATGATTGTACCCTTTTGTTGATGAGAGTTCATGCCTAAAATCATTAGGATTCGGTAAAATCGATAAAACCCACATTGTCGTCAATATCGCCGCCATCACCAGACAAGGTAAAAATGCTCATGTTCGGGTCAAACTTCAAACTCAAATGTTCATCCAAGTCTTCTTTGGAGTAGCCTTTGATCCCGATCGGGCCTAAGTTGCTTGATAAGTCGACATCATAATCCGCAGCTTCATCTGAAGCTGGGATGACGTTGAGGGTGAATTGCACTTGCATGTGGATCATGGCATGTTGTGAGTAAGGTCCCACACCATCTTCAAACGTTAACAATAAGCGCTTATCCGGCGCCAAGTGCGGTGTGAGCTTGGCAACTGCTGCGTCGTTAAAATGAATTTCCATGGATATTGCCTCCTTTAATTGGCTACACTCCCTGAGATAAGCATAGTCACTTTGCGTCGATTAGGCAATTTATAAGCCTATACAATTTTTTCGAACGATATTTGCCTTTCGTCACAATTTCTTCACATTTACTCGCTATATTAGGGGCATGGAATAAGTCACCCACTTATTTCCATACCCATACCCAACTTTTTCATTTTTACTCCTCCAAGTAAAAATCGCCAAGTGGCCACCCACTGCTTGGCCAATCCTTACTCCTTGGTCGCCACCACCCATGGCGACCATTTTTTTGTGCCGAAATCAGGAAAATAGTTGATCAAAATATTTATAGAATTCCGAACGATTCCGTTGGACAAGCTGTCGAGCACATTTTCGTTAGGTAACAAATGCCGAAACAATTTTTGTTATTGATCATAATTAATATCTCTAATAATCAAGACGATGTGCTTGGATACTGAAATTAAATAACGCCTATCGCGAGTTTGCTCATGGGCTTTCACCACTCGAAGATCGCATTTTGGACCAATATTTTTACAATTCGTTCGGATTTTTCATACCACTCGACGCAAAAGTGAGATGAAAGCGGGTGGGCGCCGATATTGGCAGTTGAACCGAAATCTCGTGCAAAGGCGTAAATTTGTGTGTACCAATTTTCACACTGTTGAAAAGCGTTTTCAAGGTTGGCATACTTCTTGGCGTACGACAAATTATTCTAGTGTCAAGCGCTAGAAACCTTGGAGGGTTTTTAGGAAATCATATATGCAAAACCTTGGGCGCTCACTGCAGCTACCAGTGGCCGTACTGCCAGCTGCTGCGCTGTTGGTCGGGATCGCGAATTATTGGCTATCGTTTGGGCCAAATGCGATCGCCACGTTTTTGTTGCAAGGTGGTTTGGCAGTTTTGGGTCAACTGCCGATCCTGTTTGCAGTTGGGGTCGCGCTGGGCATGTCTGAGGGCAAAGACGGGGCCGCGGCGTTTGCTGGGTTAGTGGCGTTTGAAGTGCCAGTCAATGTCTTGAAGCCGGAAAATATCGCCGCTTTTACTGGGGTGAAGTTAACGGCTGTAGACCCAGCTTTTTCGCAGATCACCAATGTGTTTATTGGGATCATTGCTGGGTTGATCGCGGCGGCTTTGTATAATCGCTTCCATGCGGTGAAGTTGCCAATGGCGCTGTCATTTTTCTCAGGCAAGCGCGCAGTGCCGATCATGGCAGCGTTTGTCATGATGATCGTCGCGGCGATTTTGTTTGTGGTATGGCCGCCTGTATATTCCGCGTTGGTGGCATTTGGGGAATCTATCGTGAAACTCGGGGCGCTTGGCGCTGGGTTATACGGGTTCTTCAACCGCTTGTTGATCCCAACAGGCTTACATCAAGCACTGAATTCGGTATTTTGGTTTGATGTGGCTGGGATCAACGATATCGGCAAGTTCTTGGCATCCCAAGGGCCAAAAGGGGTCACTGGTATGTTCCAAGCCGGCTTTTTCCCAGTGATGATGTTTGGCTTGCCAGCTGGGGCGTTTGCCATTTACAAAAATGCGCGACCAGAACGGAAAAAAGAGATCGGTTCGTTGATGTTAGCTGGCGCGTTTGCCAGTTTCTTTACCGGTGTGACGGAACCGTTGGAATTTTCCTTTATGTTTGTGGCTTGGCCATTGTATGTGATCCACGCGTTATTCACAGGTTTGTCTTTGGCCTTTGCGGCGTTCATGCACTGGACGGCTGGGTTTGCATTTTCTGCTGGGTTGGTGGATTTCGTGTTGAGTTTCAAAAACCCGATCGCCAACATGCCTTATATGTTGATCCTTCAAGGCTTAGTGATGGCGGTGATCTATTACTTCGGGTTTGATTTTGCCATCAAGAAATTCAACATCTTAACGCCTGGCCGCGAAGCGCTGCCTGCAGATGAAGGCGTAGCGACAGTGGTGACTGACGACAGTGACGACAAGTACACCATTCAAGCCAAGCGCATTTACGCTGCTCTTGGTGGCAGTGACAACTTGAATGTGGTAGATAACTGTACCACGCGGTTGCGCCTGCAGTTAAAAGATACCAAAAACATTGATCAAGCGGCGATCAAAGCCACTGGGGTGCCAGGGATCAATGTGTTGGATCAAAACAATTTGCAGATCATTGTCGGCACTGAAGTTCAATTTGTTGCCGATGCCTTGAGCCAACTCAAAGCGACCAACACACCAGTTGCGGCCATTGAACCTAATGCCGCCGAAATTAAGCCTGTGCCGTCCACCGCGACGCAAGCCGGAGTGGAAGTGGGTTTTCACAGTGTGGCCAAGGGACATTATTTACCGCTGGAACAATTAAGTGATCCCACTTTTGCCCAGAAAATGTTAGGTGACGGCTTTGCGATTGATCCCATTGACGGCAATATCGTGTCACCAGTGGATGGTGAAGTGACCACCGTATTTCCAACCAAGCATGCCATTGGCTTCAAAACGGCAGGTGGGTTAGAAGTGTTGTTGCATATGGGCTTGGACACCGTTGAGCTCAAAGGCGCCGGCTTTGAGGTGCAAGTGGCACAAGGCGACGCGGTCAAGCATGGTCAATTAGTGGCGAAAGTTGACTTAGACGCAATCAAAGCCGCGGGCAAGCAAACGCCAATGATCGTGATCATCACCAACATGGACGCAGTAGGCCTATTGAAATATTTGGCCGTCAGCGACTCAGTGGCCGCAGATGCGCCGATTTTAATGGCAACGACCAAGTAACGGATTAATCAAAAACGCCATTTCAGCCGACGACTGAAATGGCGCTTTTTTGCTCGGGATCAAAGCACTTTAGGGACTCGGGGAAATTTGGCATTGAATTCAGCGCCATGCGGTTGCACGTCGGTGACGGTCAACTTGCCATGATGGGCTTTAACGATCCAAGCGCCGATCGACAAGCCTAAGCCGCTGCCGCCAGTTTGGCGATTGCGGGATTTATCCGCGCGATAAAAGCGCTCAAAGATATGCCTTTTGTCCTCATCGCTGATCGTTGGGCCAGAATTGCCCACCACCAGCTTCCAGTCATTGGCCGACAAGGTGATCTTCACCCAAACCTGGTCGCCGGCAGCGGTATATTTAAACGCATTATCCAACAACAATACCATCAGTTGATGGATGCGTTCTGAATCAAACAACGCCGTGCCATGTTCAGGTAAGTCCATGGTAAAGGTTTTAGCTTGAGAAGCGGCGATATCGTCATAAGGCCGCAACAACTTGGTGAAATAAGGATTTAATTCAAAAGGCTGAATATCCAGTTGCACCGCATTGGAGTCAGCTTTGGCGATCGTTAACAGATCCCCAGTCAACTGCCGCAAACGCTTGGTTTCTGCCAAAGAAGTGGCAATAGCTTCAGTTTGGTCGATGATCTTAGCGTGCGGTTTGGTCAACATCGCTTCTTGTTGGCTTTGGATCACAGCCAAAGGTGCTCGCAGTTCATGCGCGGCGTCGGCCACAAAGTCTTGTTGATGCTGCCAAGCCACCACGATCGGGGCCATCGAACGATTCGACAGCCAATAAGCCAGCGCCAACGCCAACAGCCAAAAAATCACCATGGTCAGCACCAAAGCTTGCCGGAAGGATTTTAAGGCGAACATTTGCGAGTCGATATTTTGCACGACCATCACGTACTTGCCGGCATAACTGCGATTCGGGCTGGATTTGCGGACCTTGATCAACAAGGTGCGATAAGTGCCACTGGTGGTGTTCAAGGTGCGCTTGACGTTGAGGTATTTTTTGTTGAGTTTCATATACTGCAAATACGCGTACGCGTCCATACCGATCTGCGCTTGGTTGGTGATCTTGCCTTTATTGTTGAACACCAATAGCGTCGTGCGCATCGGGCTAGGGTCGTTGGTGGCAGGTTTGCCGTTTCTTAACGGGTTGCGGTCGATGGCGAAGTTAGCTTGACTCGATAAGAGCTTGTATTTTTGTTGCATCATGGTTTGATCGACATCGTGATACACGGAACGCTCATACATCACAAACACGATCAGCCCTAACGCGATGAACAACCCGGCAAAACTCAGTAATTGGGCGACAAATAAGCGCCTTCGCTGGTGTTCGATCGCAGCATCGCTGTTCATTTGGCTCCCTCACTTTGCAGAATGTAGCCGACACTGCGAATGGTTTTGATCATCGCTTCGGCTTGGGTGTGGCGCAACTTTTTGCGCAAGTTGGACATGTAAACTTCCACTACCGAAATGGCAGTATCAGAATCAAAGCCCCACAAGCGGTCAAAAATTTGATCTTTGGTAATGATGGTATCGGCATTTTGCAATAAGTACACCAACAGATCATATTCTTTGCCATTTAAAGTCACTGGCGTATCGGCCACGCTGGCTGAATGGTTGGCCACGTCAACAGCGAGCGGGCCACACTGCAGGACGTTGTTTTGGGCAAGTTTACCTGTGCGCTTGAGCAATGCCTTTAAGCGCATGACTAACTCTTCACGATGGAAAGGCTTGGTCAAATAATCATCCCCACCTAACGTAAACCCGCGTAATTTATCGGCTAACGTATCTTTGGCCGTGAGGATCAACACCGGCGTTTGGACGGCGCGTTGGCGAATGGCTTTCAACAAGTCAAAGCCGTTGACTTCTGGCAACATGATATCCAACACGATCGCGTCGTAGATATCTTGTTCTGCCATGAATTCGCCGTCGCTGCCAGTCAAGGCTTGTGCGACGTCAGCGAAGTCACTGACAAATTCGCAAATACTTTGATTTAAGTGAGGATCGTCTTCGATCACAAGGATCTTTGGTTGATCAGTCATAGCCCAGCCTCTTTTCTAATTACCTTCACTATAGCTGCCGTGCCTAAAAACTACCTTAAAGCGTGTTGCAACTGCGCGCCAATCACGTACAATATTGGTAAACGCATGGGAGATGAAATTCATGGAACCCACTGAAAATGTGACCCGCCTGCAAAAAACCGAAGGCGCCAATACTTTGTTGGAACAAGGCTTTATCACCGAACGCGATGAGCCGGCGATGATGGACAAAACCTGGTGCCAAGAGTTTTTGCTACAAGTTAATGATGAATTGCGCCTGCGCAGTTTAACGCAGCGCGGCGTGTTGGAAAAGTTCAACTATTATATGGGTGATGGGATGATCATTTATGATCCCGAAGTGATGACCCAAGCCGATGCCAAGCGCAAGTTGCGCTATGCCCTAGGCTTTCATAAATAAGCTGGTTTTGCCAACACTGTGGCCAGCTTCGATGGCTTTGGTGGCAGCAATCAAGTGCTTCAGATCAAAAGGCGCCGTGCTAGTCACCGACGCTTGAATGATCCCTGCGTCATATAAGGTTGCCAATTGGGTGAGAATCTGTTTCGTCGAGTCATACGCCACGCCAAAATCTGATTTGGTGAACATGTATTCTTGATCAAAACTTGCGGCTTTGGGCTTCAAGCCAGCCAAGTCCAAGGGCTTTGTTGGGGTGACGATGGTGCCGATATGGCCAAGTGGGGCGATCAATTGCACCGCTTGGGCCAAGTATGGTTCAGGCGCATATAAAATCGCGATGCCGTCAACTAACCGCGGGATCTGGCTGGCCCAATCGTCATGATAATCCAAGACTTGATCGACATGATGTTGCCGCAGCCAGTCAAAGTGTTTGGCACTGGCAGTGGCGATCACTGTCAACCCAGCCCAATGTGCCAGTTGCGTCAGCATCGACCCGACCCCGCCGGCGCCATTGATCACCAGCAAGGTTTTGCCGGTATTGGCGTTAAGCGCTGGGGTGAAGCCCATTTTTTCAAATAATAATTCCCAAGCCGTTAAGCCCACTAAGGGGATCGCCGCCAGGTCTGAAGCTGGCGCAGTGTCAGCTACTGGTGCGATCAAATGTGCTGGCACCGCTTGAAAATGTTGGTAACTGCCAGCTTTTTTGGTGGTGCCGGCATAAAACACCCGTTGGCCAACGGTGTAAGCTTGCACCGCGCTACCAACGGCGGTGATGTGGCCCACGCCGTCATAGCCGAAAATTTTTGGATGCGCTTGAGGCTTCAAGTTAGCGCGCAACTTGGTGTCGATCGGGTTTAAACTGATGGCTTCAAGTTGTATGACGACTTCATCTGCGGCAGGGGATGGGATCGGCAAGTCCACTTCGGTAAACACATTTGGATCGGTGATCGCACGGCCGTTGAAAGCGGCAATGGCAAGATTTTTTGGCATAAAGCGCCTCCGCTGATTAAGATTTTAATAGCTCTAGTGTAAATCACCGACGCAATCTGGTAAACTGGTCACAGCTTGAATATTCGGAGGAAACCCATGTCTCATGCAAAAAGAAGCCACGCATACGGCTTATTCGTACTTTTAGTGATCGCTGCGGCGATTTTCAGTTGGATCGGCTGGTTTGCGACGAACCCCCAAAATCTGATGGCCAAAACTGCCACCATCAGCTTAGGCGTCGGCTTGGCAGTAGGCGTGTGGTTATTGGTGGGTTTGGATGCGTCATGTCAAACGCGCAAAGGCCGCTTTGGTGTCGATTTGGTGATCGGCGGCGCCATGATGTTATTGATCTATATTTTCATGTTGGGGTTGACCTTTGATTGGGTCTTCACCTTTGGCGCCATTGGCATCGTGGTGGTGTTATCCTTGTTATTTGCCGCTAGACGGATCTGATCGACAAAATCAAAACAGCTCTGCTTTGCGATTCAAAAATCGCGAAGCAGAGCTGTTTTTGTGCGCTTGATCAAGTTATTGGACGTGTTCGACGGCGATTTGAATATTTTCTGGGACCCGCGGGCGCAACACGGCAATCAAACTGGCCAAGTCGATGCGAAAAGTCATGCGCACAAAACGACGCGGATTCAAGCTGAAAATCGCCACGACCATTTGTCGACCATTCGGCAAGTCTAGTGGCGTCAAGGTGATCGCAGATAACTTGGTGTAAGGGATCACCCGCGAAAACACCCCAGTGGCGATCACGCGCGTCGGCGTCAAGCCAGAGTTGCCAGCCATGATCACCAAAGTAATGAAGGCGGCAGCAAACACGATGTAAGCGAAGCTGGTGGTGCCAGACGTGATCAACAGCGACGCTAAGATCCCTGCGAAAAACACTTGAAACATGGCATAGCCGCCGCGCACATCGATTTTATTTTGCCAATACAAGTAATACCCGCCGGCGATCAACATGCCGACGTCTAAAATGATGAAGAATATATCAATCATAGTTAATCCTTTCCATCGCTTGCGCTTGGATACAAGCCACTAGCTTGTTGATACCAATGAAACAAACGGGTGACAATGATCTTGATCACCGCAAAGCCTGGGATCCCTAAGATCACCCCGATCAAGCCGAATAAATTCCCGGCAGTCAACAATACCAATACGATCGTCAGCGGATGCATGGCTAACTTGGAGCCCATCACGAACGGCGAGATCAGTTGGGTTTCGATCACCCATTCCACAAAGAAGGTCACGATCACGGCAATCAGCATTTGCGGCGAAGTTGTCGCCCCCACGATCAGCGCCGGGATCATCGCTAGCGCCGAGCCGAAATAAGGGATCAAGTTCAACGGACCGGCGATCAAGCCTAATACCAACGCGAACTTCAAGCCGATCACTGAAAAGCCTACCATAAAAATGATCGCCACAGCCATGGCCACGGTCAATTGACCTTGGACATAAGAGCCGACTTTTTCGTTCATTTCATGCAAGGTATCACTTAAGCTGTGGCGCATGCGCGTCGGAAACAAGTTGACCACTAATGGTGCGAAGTGATCGCCGTCTTTTAATAAGAAGAACAAAATGATCGGCGCTGTGGCCACGGTGATCACCACGTTGCCGACGATGCCAAAGAAGTTCTGGATCCCAGTCACCGTACCTGACAACAAGGAGCCTTTTTTGCTGGAAAGGCTGGTCATCAGTTCTTTGCCAAATTGGTCCAAGTCGTGTTGGGAAATGAAGCTTTGGTTTTCGTTGAGATGCGTCAACCAATCGGTGAAACTTTGCCAATATTGCGGGTAGAACTTGACGATGTTGTTAAATTGCTGTTCGATCGGCGGCACCAGTTTGACGATTGCTAAAACCAACAGCCCTAATACCACAACAAACACCAAGGCAATAGCCAATAGGCGCTTGAAGCCATGTCGTTGTAAAAAGTTGACCAGCGGGTTGAGCAAATAAAACAACACGCCGGCTAAGATCAGCGGCGGGGCCACGATGCCGACAAATGAGCCCACTGGTTTGAAGATCCATGCGATCTGCGTAAAGATCCATAGCGCCAGTAGCACCAATAAGGCATTTAAGCAGCCCACAGTGAATTTACTATTGAGAAAACGGCGGTAGAATCGGGAATGATGATCCATTGTGACCTCCTTGAACGGGTTTGTACTATTAGTGTACCGAATCTAAACCAAATATGCGAATTTAGCCGGTGATCGTCATAATATGTTAGCGCTTACTAAAAAGCCTGTCAAATCAAGGATCTGGCGCTTCTGAATGTAAATTTGCTTTGTAAATTCACGATACAAAACCAGCAAACGCCGACATTAGGGCACCGAATGTAAAAATAATGTATAATTGAGCTTTACATTCGGAGAATTTCGCGTATACTATTAATCATAGCAAACCAAATGTGGTGGAAGGGAGTGTCATCAATGACATCAATTGAGATTATGAAATGGAGTTTACGGGTACTGATTTTGTTAACAGTTGTGCTGATGTTTACGCACATGGCAACTGTCGCGATTCTCTTGTTGGCCATCGATGTACACTTCGGCGTCTTCTATCTGATGACGCGTAACAAGTGTGATCGCCGCCAACTCAAACACATCCCGATGACGCATCGGATGTAAACTGTCGCTCACATCGCGCACCCAACCGTGCCGAATCGAGTAAGCCTGCTTCGGCAGGTTTTTTTGTGCATTCAAACGCGACGGGCTGTTCACCAACCACGACAATCGGCATCGACTAAAGATTGGCAGTTGTCACGTTGGTCTAAATGTTGAACGCGAAGATCAAGGTGAAAATACTGGCGCCCAAGTTGCCATGAGTAACGCCAGATGATCATCAAGACCAAAATGCGCCAAGATCAAGCAATCCCAACCAGTTCACTGGCCCAGCTCATAACGCAAACGGCTCTGCATCACGATCAAAGGATCGAGGCGCAGAGCCGAAAGGTGTTTTTAGTCGAGCATTGGCCGATATAAGCTGACCACGATGCCTAAGATCGTGACCGTGTCAAAATACATATCGGCCATATCATCATTTTCCGGGTGCAAGCGAATGCGCCCAGCTTCTTTATAGAAACGCTTAACGGTAGCTTCAGAATCTTCGGTCATGGCAACAACGACTTGACCATTTTCGGCATTTTGTTGTTTCTTGACGATGATCTGGTCGCCATCTAAAATGCCCATTTTGATCATGGAGTTCCCAGAAACCCGCAACATGAACAATTCGTCAGCGTCATAGCCGATGTCATCTGGCACTGGAAAGTAGTCGTCAATGTTTTGGATCGCAGTGATCGGCACCCCAGCGGCGACGGTCCCGACGATCGGAATGCCGCCATTGGTCACGCCGATATAATCGCGCCCAGCTTGCGTCAACATTAAAGTCCGCGGCTTGGTAGGATCTTTGGCCACTAAGCCGTTGTCTTCAAGCTTGACTAAATGTGCTGCCACAGTGCTGGAACTGGAAAGACCAACTGCCTTACCGATTTCACGTACAGTCGGCGGAAAGCCGCGATCTTCAATGGAGCTGTGGATGGTTTCGAGGATCTCTTGCCAACGTTTGTTCTTTTTTTCGGTAGGCATTAGGCCCACTCCTTTCGCGTATGCAACCTGTTTTGATTACTTACAGCGTACCAGAGCGAACAACTGTTTGCAAGATTTTTTCACTGGGAATTCGCGATTTCATGCGCTTTTGGCCGCTTGCATACACCGCTTTGGCAAAAAAACATTAAAAAAGTGCCAGCATCAGGCTGACACAGCAGTTTATGGTGTCAAGGTGCTTAAGTCATCGTTTTTCACCCGGCGGTAAATCGGACCATCAGGGAGTTGTTGCATGGCGGTTTTGGTCAACTTCTTGAAGCTGATGGTGCTTTGAGCGGCGTTTGGTTGTGCGGTGCCGCTAAACGTATAAGTCAAACCACTGATGGTGAGCTTGCCATTGAAGATCCCCGCTTGACTGGACGTGAAGTCTTCGCCATTGTGGCGGGTTTGGACATCCAGATAATAACCAGATGTGGAAGCGGTGAATTGCAACACTTGGTTATGATCGTCGCGATCAACAAAATAATGCCCAAGCAAATCGGCTTCTTTTGCTTTGAGTGGGGCAGGATGTTTTGGCTTATTAACTTGGATTTTGGTACTGGTTGAACTGGCTTTTTCTGGTTTTGGCGCCGCTTGGGCTTGGCATCCAGCCAAACTAAGCGCCAGCAACATGATCAATAATCCGCGCATTTGCTCACCTCTATGCTTAGTGTAGCACGCGCACGGCGATCATGACAATCGGGATCACCACCATGGAAAATAAAGTCGTCGCCGACACGGTGATCGACGCATTTGACGCATCAGCGCCATATAACTTGGCGACCACTGGGGCATTGGTCATCACTGGCATTGCCGATTGTAATAAGAAGACTTGCTTCATCAACAACGGCACTGGCGCGGCAAACACCAACAAGAACATAATGATCGGTGCAAAGACGAAGCGTCCGGCGAAGATCCCCAACAATTCTTTATTGAAGCGGATATTGCGCAAGCCGGCTTGATACATGCAAATGCCGATGAAAAACATGGAACCGGGAATGGTCAAGTTGCCGACATAATTCAGATCACTCATCAAGAAATCTGGCAGCTTGATCTTTAATAACACGAAGATCACCCCGACGATAAAGCCTAACAATGGTGGCGAGAACACTTTGCCTAAGACTTTCCTCAAGTCAAAATGTGCCGCATGCGGGCCATCGGCTTGGATCAAATACACCCCGATGGTCCAAAAAATCGTGGTGTTGGCCATGTAATACACCAGCACATAAGGCAATGATTTCGGTCCAAATAAGGCCATATTCACCGGTAAACCGATAAATACCGTATTGGAGTTGAAAAACATCGACTTAAATAAGCCGCGGCGGCCTTTAGGCACAGCTAGCGCGCGACACACGCCAAATGACAACCCAAATAAGATCGCCATGGACATCACTGGAAAGCGCAGATCCGGTAAAATCGTGGCCAGTTGTTTGGCGGAAAAGTCGCTGGTGATGGTCACGATCATGTAAGCTGGCAAGGCCACTTGGGTGACGACTTTGGCAATGATGCGGCTGGAGCGATCGTTGAACCAGCCAACTGCGGTCAACGCATAGCCAATGGCGATCAAGATCAAGATCTCTAAAACGCCGAAAACACTAGATAAGAATGCAGTCACAGTTGAGACTCCTTTAAGCAGTGGGATGAAAAACAATGTTTCTATTGTAGCACATGCCTTCAAAAGTTAAAATACGATTTGAAAACGATGAGAACGATTCGACAATAAAATAACCGAGCGCAGGCCTGGCGCTCGGTTGTTTTATTGTTCGATTTGGCCATCGCCATTAACGGTGACATACTGATTATCATGGGTTTGTTGATCGATCACGACAAAGGTGAAGTTATCACCTGTTTGCCCCATGGCAGTGATCGTATAATCCGAACTTGGATATTGTTGTTCCACGATCGCTTGGGCTTCGCTGACCGTCATTTTGCTGCTGGCATCACTGCTTGAAGTATCGTCGCTACTCGTGGCATCGCTGGTATCGTCGTCAGCGGTGCTTGATTCACCAGTTGTCTGGTGGCGGCTAGTTTGTTGGCTGATCGCCGCGGCGATGGTCGGAACTGTTTGTGACGTGTGCTTCAGCGATAACCTGGTGTTGACATACTCATAAGTGGTTTTGGATACGCGGTTATTTAAGACTTTGTTCAAGTAGCTAGGGTATGCCGCAATCTCTTGGCCATAACGGCTAGTGGCTTTGGCGCGGTGAGCGTTTTGCGCGGCTTTGCTGGCGTAGGTGAAAATCACCGCTTGTGTGCTTTTGAGTTTAAAGGTTTTGCGGCCAGTATAAGTTCCAGAATCCACGATCGTGCGCAGCGTTTGGCCTTGGATCTTGAGCTCGCGGCGATAGTGGCCGTTTGGGCGCAAACGTAAAGATACGCGCACATGCAGCTTTTCGCCGTCTGGATCTTTGGCGGCCCCATCAGCGCGCCAAGTACCACTGACGGTTTTGTTGGCTTGGTTGGTAGGCGTGGTGTCGATCACTTTGGTCACTGAGCTGGCATTGCTGTTGGGCCCAGAAACTTTGGCCCCGCGATAAATAAGAAACAACGTCGTGCTAGCGACAGCCACGATGATGATAATGAAAAGCCACAGGCCAAAATGCCGCCTGCGTCGTCTGCGTCGGCGCATAAGTTTCCTCCCCAAAGTCGATTGAATAACGTTCATTGTACCGCGTTTTTCTGAAAACGGCGGGATTCTTAAACATTTTTAATCCACTAAGCCGTGGTAAAATAGCGTTGAGGTGAGCGTATGCAAGCAAAATACACCATTGATGCGGGTCAAATTATTCAAAGCCCACAAGCTGTGCAGTGGTTGCGGGTAACCGACCCAAAACCTGACGAATTAGCGGCGCTGGATCGCCAGTATCATTTTCCTTTTGATTATTTACAAGCTGGCGTCGATCCGCATGAAGAACCACGAGTCGTCGGCGTGCGTGATGGTAGCGAGAAACCGGCTTTATTGGTGGTGCGCGTGCCAGTGGCGACAACCAACACCCAAGGCGATCGCGTTTATGAAACTGTGCCGCTGGCGTTGATGATGGTCGCGAGGCAGTTGGTGAGTGTTTCCGCCCAGCATTTGACTGTCGTTGACGACTTTATTGCCCAAACCCATGACATCGGCGACATCGAAGACCTAGCGTTGGCGCTGATGCAAGCGATCTTGTCAGCATTTGTGGCCGATGTCGACGAAATGGATCAGCAAACGCGTGCCATGGAATCGCGCTTGGCCACTGCCAGCCGCAATACTTTGTTATATGAGATCATCGCCTTGGAACGCAGCTTGGTGTATTTTGATGCGGCGTTAACTAAAACCCAAGATGTGGTGAAAAAGTTGGTGGCTTCGGCGCAATATTTCACCACGGATGAACATCTGTATCGCCTGCATGCGGTGAATGTCGAATGTAGCCAAGTGCTGATGGTGTGTGATTGCGCCCGCACGTTATTGGATCAATACAATACTGCAGTGTCGGCGATCGTGGGTAACAATTTGAATTTGATCATGAAAGTGTTGACCAGCGTGTCGATCATTATGACCATTCCGGCGATCGTATCTGGCATTTGGGGGATGAACACCTGGTTGCCATTTCGCCATGGGGTCAGTGGCTTTGCGATCATTTTGGCCGTGATGGGGATTTTATGTGGCAGTTGTGCTTGGCTATTGAAGAAAAAAGATTATTTCTAGATCATGAAAAGTCAATAACGTTTATGCAGACAAAAAAGGCGTCACGGCTAGTCAACGTTGGACTAGCCGTGACACCCAATCGGTATTTTGGACGCAAGATCAGTTGCAGACTCAAGCGATCACAATTCACATAGCGTCAGCGGATCGACCCATTGCGCATATTGGGCAGCAGTCACTTTACCGCTGGCAATGGCGGCAGCTTTTAGTGAGCTGCCGTTTTTTTGTGCAGTTTGGGCGATTTTGGCGCTGGCTTCATAGCCGATATGTGGCGACAAAGCCGTTACCAGCATCAAGGAGTTATCCACCAATTCGCGCATGTGGTGGGTATTGGCGCTTAAGCCTGCCACCAGCAAGCGGGTAAATTGGTCGATGCCGCCTGCCAGTAGCTCACAAGATTCTAAAAAGCTGGCAATGATTACCGGTTTGTAGACATTCATTTCAAAGTTGCCTTGGCTGTTGGCCACGCCAATCGTCACATCGTTGCCTAACACCCGCGTGGCGATCATGGTCAACGCTTCAGCTTGCGTGGGGTTGATCTTACCTGGCATGATCGAGCTGCCAGGTTCATTGGCCGGAATGGTCAACTCGCCATACCCACCGCGCGGACCTGATGCCAAAAAGCGAATATCATTGGCGATCTTCAGCAAATCTGTGGCCAAAGTTTTTAACGCACCGTGATTGACCGTTAATTCAGAATGCGCTGATAAGCCGTGAAATTTATTGGTCATCGCCACAAAAGGCGTGTGGGTGATCTTGGCGATGGTTTGCACCATTTGCGTGGTTTGTTCGACGGTGGTGTTCAACCCAGTGCCCACTGCGGTACCGCCTAAAGGCAAGGCCAACAATTGTGGCAATAACGTGGTTAAAGTGTCGGCATCTTGTTGTAAGGTGGCGACCCAGCCAGAAACTTCTTGGCCAAATGTCAACGGCGTCGCATCTTGTAAATGGGTGCGACCCAGTTTCACAGTGTGCCAATATTCGGTTTGTTTGGCGCGCAGCTGATCGATCAAGCTGGTCAAGGCCTGCAAAAGTGGTTGTCCAGCGGCATAAGCGGCCATATGCATGGCAGTGGGGAAGGTGTCGTTAGAACTTTGGCCGCAGTTGACATGATCGTTAGGCAATACGGTGGCATCGACAAACTCATTAGCTAAATGCGCCAGCACTTCATTGACGTTCATATTGGTTTGGGTGCCAGAGCCGGTTTGATAGATCCGCAAAGGGAAGTGATCAGCCAGCTCACGATCGCTAAACGCCAATAATTGTTTGGCCGCCTGTTGGATCGCTTCGCTGATGGGTTTAGCGACACTGCCAGTGTGGCCGTTGACCACAGCGGCAGCGAGTTTGACTTGGATCAAGCTGCGGATCACCGCCATGGGCATTTTGGGACCAGTGGCGAAATTATGGCGGGAGCGCTCAGTTTGGGGGCCCCACCACACTTGGTCTGGAATCTCAACTTCACCTAATGAATCGTGTTCAATGCGCATAATTGCCTCCTAAGCATGTTCATGTAATAACGTCATTAATTCTTTCATCGTCGGGCTCAACACTTGTCCGCGCCGTGTCACCACGGAAATGCTAAAGCGCGGTTGGCCAGATTCGCTTAAAGGCACGCAAGCTAAGTCATCAGCTGGTGTGACGGCAGTGCTGGCTAATAGCCCAATGCCAACGCCTGCGTGGATCATGGATTTTAACAAGGTGACATCTGGGGTGCGGTATACGACGCTGGGGTGGATGCCAGAAGCTTGCGTGAACCACTGCATGGCTTTGGTATGAACGAAACCTTCTGAAAAAGTCACAAAAGGCTCATCTGCCAGCTCTGAAAAACTGATCGCCTGGCGTTTGGCATTGGGGTGATCTTGCGGCATCACCGCCACGAAGCGATCATCTGCGACTGTATGGACATCCAGATCTGGCGCTTGCAAGGGCCCAGTGGCACCGAGTAAAGCCACGTCCAAATGCCCAGCGCGCAAGTCCGCCAATAAGTTGGCGCTACCCGCTTCAGTCGTTTTTAGCTCTGGCATCAAACCGCTGGCCACTAATTTTGGCGCGAGTTTGGGAAAATAAAAACTGCCAATGATCGGCGGTAACCCAAAGCGGATCTGGGGATGACGCAAGGCGCGCAGTTCTTTTTGGGCGAGTTTCAATTGTTTGCCGACCACATTGGCGCGCACATAAAGTTGCTCACCAGCAGGGGTGATGGTCAAGCGCCCGTGGCTTTGATCGCGGTCGATAAGCTGAATGGCAAATTGGCTTTCCAAGCGTTTCAACGCCATGGTGATTGTGGGTTGAGTGACGCCGAATTTTTTGGCGACTTGGGAAAAATTTTTTTCATCACAAAGCGCCACAAAATATTCTAAGTCGCGTGTATTCATTGTCCCGCCTCCTCATATCAATAAAGTTTATCACATCTGAGTCGTTTGACTATATTTTTTTGCGCAAGTTATGCTGTTAATCGTTAACAACCACAGGAGGAAATCGCAATGAAATATACTGCTCAACAATTATTACATGACCCATTTTTAAACAAAGGGACTGCCTTCACCCAAGCTGAACGCGACGCTTACGGGTTGAACGGCTTGCTGCCAAGTGCGATCCAATCCTTGAGCCAACAAGTCAAGCAAGCTTATGCTCAATATCAAAGCAAAAATGATAACTTACAAAAGCGCTTGTTTTTAATGCAATTGTTCAATACGAACCATGTGCTTTACTACAAGCTGTTTTCGGAACATATCGCAGAATTCATGCCAGTGGTTTATGACCCAACGATTGCTGACACCATTGAAAACTATTCCGCTTTGTTCATCGAACCGCAAAACGCCACTTACTTGTCCATTGACGCGCAAGATGATATCGAATCTGCGTTGCGTCGTTCCGCTAACGGCCGCGACATCCGCTTGTTAGTCGTGACGGACGCTGAAGGGATCTTAGGTATCGGCGACTGGGGCACGCAAGGTGTTGACATCGCTGTCGGGAAATTGATGGTTTACACTGCCGCTGCTGGTATCGACCCATCGCAAGTGTTACCAGTCGTTTTAGATGCAGGGACCAACAACGACGAGTTATTAAATGATGACTTATATCTTGGCAACCGCCACGAACGTGTTTATGGCGAAGCTTATCACGCATTTGTCGATAAGTTTGTGGCCACGGCTGAGAAGTTGTTCCCACGCTTGTACTTGCATTTTGAAGACTTCGGTCGCGCCAACGCCGCTGATATTTTAGATCAATACAAAAACCAGATCACCACATTTAATGATGATATCCAAGGCACTGGGATCATTGTGTTAGCCGGCATGCTTGGCGCGTTGAACATTTCCAAGCAAAAAATGACCGACCAAGTTTATATGAGCTTTGGTGCTGGGACTGCCGGTGCCGGCATTGCCGCTCGCGTTTATGAAGAATATTTACAACAAGGCATGGACCCCGAAGTTGCCAAAAAGCACTTCTATTTAGTTGATAAGCAAGGCTTGTTGTTTGATGATGACGATACCTTGACGCCAGCGCAAAAAGTGTTCGCTCGTTCGCGTTCAGAATTTGCCAACGCTGACGAATTGACTAGCTTAGAAGCCGCTGTTAAAGCAGTCCATCCAGATGTCTTAGTGGGCACGTCCACTCAACCTGGAACTTTCACTGAAAGCATCGTCAAGGAAATGGCTGCGCACACCAAGCGCCCGATCATTTTCCCATTGTCTAACCCAACCAAGTTAGCCGAAGCCAAAGCTGAAGATTTGATCAAGTGGACTGACGGCAAAGCCTTAGTTGCCACTGGGATCCCAGCCGCACCAGTTGAATACAACGGCGTCACTTATGAAATCGGCCAAGCCAACAATGCGTTGGTATACCCAGGCTTAGGTTTAGGCACGATCGCCGCCACTAGCAAGTTATTGTCTGATGACATGATCTCAGCTGCTGCGCACTCATTAGGCGGTATCGTTGATCCTGAATTAGCTGGGGCAGCCGTGTTGCCACCAGTGACGAAATTGGATCAATTCTCCAAAACTGTGGCGTTGGCTGTGGCTAATCAAGCCGTCAAAGATGGCTTGAATGAAGATGCCATTTCAGATGTTGAAAAAGCGGTCGCTGACATGCAATGGGTACCAGAATATCAACCATTAAACATCGAAATGGCTGACTAATATCGCCAAGACGCAACACCACAATTGAAGGGGGACGACAAAGTGACTGCTTTATACACTTCTGTCCAAAGTATTTTAACGATCGTTTTGATCATCGCTTTGGGGTACATTTTACAAAAAAAGGGCTGGTTTGATGAGGCCTTTGGCGGCACCATTTCCACATTATTGATGAAAGTGGCTTTGCCAGCATCGATTTTTATTTCCGTTTTGGAACGCTTGACCTTAAGCAAACTCGTCAGCATTGCCAGTGGCTTGGTTTACGGCTTTGGGGCCGTGATCTTAGGCTATATCGTGGCGTTTATTTTGGTCAAACTATTGAAAGTTCGGCCTGGTCGTCGAGGGACATTTATCAACATGTTCGTCAACGCCAACACGATCTTCATTGGCTTGCCATTGAACTTGGCTTTGTTTGGCGATAAAGCCACGCCGTTTTTCTTAACGTATTACGTGGTCAACACTGTGTCCACTTGGACGCTAGGCGCGTTTATCATGAGTTGGGATGATCCGACCAAAATTGCTGGTGTCGGTGAAAAGCAAGCCTTCAACTGGAAAAAGTTACTGCCTGCACCATTACTTGGGTTCTTAGTGGCTTTGGTCTTCTTGCTGTTGAACATTCCATTCGTCAATGTCGGCTGGTTGGGCTTTGCCAAAAATACGCTGGATTACGTGGGCTCATTAGTGACCCCGTTGTCATTGATCTATATCGGGATCATTTTGGCCAAAGCTGGGTTTGGCGCGATCAAATTCGACCGCGACTCTGTGGTCGCTTTGCTGGGTCGCTTCATCGTGGCGCCGCTGTTGATCACCGCGTTGATCTTGTTAGGGATTCATGCCGGCTTCAACGTGCCTTCACTTGAAGCCCAAACGTTGATCGTGCAAGCATCGGCACCAGGTTTGGCGGTATTGCCGATTTTGGCCAACCAAGCGCATGCGGATGAAGAATATGCCACCAACGTGGTCACTTTATCCACAGTGTTGTTTATCATTGTCGTACCGATCGTGATGATGCTGATCCAAGGTTTCTAACATGCCAAAATGGCATCGATTCACAAATAAAAACGTCGACTCATTGCGAGTCGGCGTTTTTTGTTGTGGTGACAGGGATCTCGATAAATTCGTCATCCCCGATAGTCATGCTCAATTGTCCAGAAAGTAGATCTGTGAGGTCATTTTGCAACGCTTTGAGCGCCGGTTGCGGCACACTGGTTTTAATTTCGACCCCAACGGCGTAAGTTATGGTCATCGGTAAGTGCTGGGCTTCGAGGAAATGTTGCACTGAGCCTAGCTGTGAATAACTGATGGCGATGGTGACTTGCGTTTGCATTCGCCGCTCGACGATGCCGACATGATTGACTGCGTTGACCACACTGTTGGCATAAGCGCGGATCAACCCACCAGCGCCGAGTTTGATGCCACCAAAATACCTGGTGGTAACGGCACACACATCATGTAGGCCCATTTCTTGCAAGGTTTTGAGCATTGGCACGCCGGCGGTTCCGCTAGGTTCGCCGTCATCGTTGGCGCGTTGGATGTGGTCGGTTTCGCCAAGGAGATAAACGGGGACGTTGTGGTTGGCTTTATAGTGCGTTTTTTTGACTTGGGTGATGAAAGCTTGCGCGTCTGCTTCTGAATGGATGCGCGCTAGTTGGGTGATGAAGCGGGATTTTTTAATGATCAGTTCGGCTTCACCGTTTGTTTGGATCGTACGATAAACCATAGGAGGCTCCTTATGCGATATGCGGGGATGCAACTACTTGATGTTGATAGTGATGACCTTAGTGTAGCACAAGCGGTCTTAGCGATGACGCCAGATGGCCGCTGTGTGCGCTGCGGCCAAAAACAAGCCATCAAGTTGCCGATCGGCGTGCGGTATTGTCCGGTATGTGTGAATCTAGGGCGGGTAGTCGAAGGACAGATGTTGTATCGATTTGCCGCGCCACACTTTGCGCCAACTCAGTCTTTGACTTGGCAAGGCGCATTGACACCGGCACAACAAGTCGCCAGCGATCAATTGTTAGCTTCAGTCAAAGCCAAACGTGAACATTTATTATGGGCAGTGACTGGCGCTGGAAAAACGGAAATGCTGTTTCCGTCGATTGCCCAAGTGTTAAATGCCGGCGGACGGGTGGGCATTGCCGCGCCGAGAATCGATGTGGTGCAAGAACTCGCCCCGCGGTTAGCGGAAGCGTTTGCGCACACGCCTATGGCGGTGCGCTATGGCGGCGCCCCTTGGCCCAAACGTGACGTGGCGCTGACCGTATTGACCACGCACCAATTGTTGCGGTATTACCATTGTTTTGATCTGTTGGTGATCGATGAAGTTGATGCGTTTCCTTTTGCTCGAGATCAAGCGTTGATGTATGCCGCCAAACAAGCCGTCGTCGGCAGTTTGGTGTGGCTAAGTGCCACGCCTTCAAAAGCGCTGTTGCAACAAGGCCGCAGTGGCAAAATCGGGTTAAGTACCTTGCCGCGGCGTTTTCATGGCCACCCTTTACCTGAGCCTAAACTGGCTTGGCTGAAAAAATCACGGCTACCCAACCAATTACCACCGCAACTGCTCGCCCAATTGAAAGCATCGATTGCAACGCATCGCGTGTTGTTGTTTGTACCAGACATCGATTGGCTCAAACCGATCACTCACGCCTTGCGCCAAGAGTTAGCCGTCAACGTTCAAAGTGTGCATGCCCAAGATGCACAGCGGCACGCGAAAGTGTTGGCGTTTCGGGCCGGTCAGATCCAAGTGATGGTCACCACCACGATTTTAGAGCGCGGGGTGACCATCCATCGCTGTGCGGTGATCGTGTTAGCCGCAGATTCGCCGCGATTTGGGCGCGACGCGTTGATCCAAATGGCTGGTCGCGCTGGCCGGGCGGCAGATTCGCCTGATGATCCGGTGTGGTTTTATAGCCAACATTTTACCCAGGCGATCCAAGCGGCCACGCAAACGATCCGCCAACTCAATCATATGAAAGCAGGATGAGTATGGCTTGTGTGTTATGTGGCCAAGCGCTCCAAGTGGATTGGTCGCTGGCCAAGATTTTTGCGCCTGGCTCGGTGCGACCCCCGCATTTATGTCGTGCGTGTTTGCGGCAATTTGAAAAAATCGACCCAGCCGGCGCGTGTCAAGGCTGTGGGCGCGCCGATTCGCCGCAGTTGTGTTATGACTGTCAGCGCTGGCAAAAAGCCGGCTATGAATTGTTGCATCATCGCGCCGTGTTTCAATATAACGCCGCGATGAAGGCATTTATCGAACAATACAAAGGCTTAGGGGATTGGCGGTTGCATGTGGCGTTTCAAGATCAACTGCAAGTTAACGCCAGGCGCGCGGCTTTGGTGCCGATCCCAACTGAAGCCGGGCATTATCAACGTCGGGGGTTTGATCCGGTGTTAGGGTTGTTTGGTCATTTACCGCTACATCAGTGGCTGACAAAAGCCGAAACGCCAGTACCGCAAGCGCAAAAAAATCGCGCCGGTCGGCTACTGACGCCGCAAAGCTTTGCAGTGAAGGGCACCGCCGAGTTTGCGCAAGTTTCACAAATCGTTTTGTTGGATGATCTCTACACCACCGGGCGCACGCTGTATCATGCTGCGAACGCGTTCAAAGCGGCAGGATTTCATGGAAAAATCACCAGTTATTCCCTAATTAGATGAATAATTCACAGCTTTTTGGTTTGTACATCGGCACCCAGTTCGGTATAATGTAGGTAGAGGTTGGAAGGGTTCTCAAAGGCCCACCAACCAGGCGCTGTGCATCATCACAGCGTTGATGAAAGGGGAGAAGTGTCATGCTAACATACAACGTTCGTGGCGAAAATATTGAGGTCACTGATGCCATTCGGGCTTACGTCGAAAAGCGCATTAGCAAACTCAACAAGTTTTTTGATAACTCGGTTCAAGCGATCGCGCATGTGAATTTGAAAGTTTACCCCGACAAGACGGCTAAAGTTGAAGTGACGATCCCGCTGTCTTATCTCACCTTGCGCGCCGAAGAAACTAGCCCTGATCTGTATGCCAGCGTTGACTTGGTTACCGACAAGCTCGAACGCCAAGTGCGCAAGTACAAGACCAAGATCAACCGCAAGTCCCGCGAAAAAGGGCTCGCCCCGATCCAAGTGGACGCTGCTGAAGAAGAAAATGTGCCAGAAGACGACTTACAAGTGGTGCGCACCAAGCGCGTTTCCTTGAAGCCGATGGATTCTCAAGAAGCAATTTTGCAAATGGATATGCTTGGCCACAACTTCTTCATTTTTGAAGATGCTGAAACTTCCGGCACCAGCATTGTCTACAAGCGCCGCGATGGCCGTTATGGCCTGATCGAAACTGACGAATAATAATGGAAAAGGGCTGCCGCGGCAGCTCTTTTTTTGTCGGATGACATTGATGCCGGTTGGCAGGCAAGACAAATGCGGCGGCGAGTGCTTTTTTATGCTCGCCCCGTTTTCAATTGTGGCAATCAATGCTAGAATAATGAAGATACTGTCAGTCAGTGTACACTCTTGTCGGGTCGCACCCGGCAAATCGTGACAGAAGGGAATTTAATTAATGGCTAATCCACTTAGAAAATGGGTCGAAAACGATAAACGCGAAGTCAACCGCATCGGTAAGATCGCCGATAAAGTGATCGCGCATGAAGACGAAATGGCGGCTTTGTCCGACGAGGAATTACAAGCAAAAACGCCAGCATTCAAAAAGCGCTTACAAAATGGAGAAACGCTTGATGACATTTTGCCAGAAGCGTTTGCCGCAGTACGTGAAGGCGCCAAGCGGGTCTTGGGGTTGTTTCCATTTAGAGTGCAGATCATCGGTGGGATCACCTTGCATGAAGGCAACATTGCCGAAATGAAAACTGGTGAAGGGAAAACCTTGACTGCGACGATGCCAGTTTACTTAAACGCCTTAGCCGGACATGGCGTGCATGTGGTCACGGTCAACGAATACCTCAGTGCGCGTGATGCCACGGAAATGGGCGAATTGTACAACTGGATGGGCCTTTCTGTAGGTTTGAACACCCATGAGAAGTCCTCTGATGAAAAGCGTGAAGCTTATAACGCCGACATCACCTATTCCACCAACGCGGAATTAGGCTTTGACTATTTGCGTGACAACATGGTCGTGTACAAACAACAAATGGTTCAACGCGAATTGAACTTTGCCATTGTCGATGAAGTGGACTCGATTTTGATCGATGAAGCTCGGACGCCTTTGATCATTTCCGGCGGTGCCGAAAAGTCTAACGGTTTATACATTCGTGCTGATCGTTTCGTCAAGACCTTAAAAGAAGAAGACGACTACAAAATCGACTGGCCAACTAAAACCATTGCCTTAACGGAAAATGGGATCCGCAAAGCGGAAAAAACGTTTGGCTTGAAGAACTTGTATGACACTGAAAACACTGCGTTGACCCACCATATGGATCAAGCGCTGCGGGCCAATTACATCATGCTCAAAGATATCGACTACATGGTCAAAGACGGTGAAGTCTTGATCGTTGATTCCTTTACTGGGCGCGCGATGGAAGGCCGGCGCTTTTCTGATGGGTTGCATCAAGCGATCGAAGCCAAAGAAGGCGTTGAGATCCAAGATGAAAACCAAACCATGGCGACTATCACCTATCAGAACTTCTTTCGGATGTACAACAAACTTTCTGGGATGACTGGGACGGCGAAGACTGAAGAAGAAGAATTCCGCGAGATCTACAACATGAACGTGTTGACGATCCCGACGAACCGGCCGATCGCCCGTGTCGACATGCCAGACATTTTGTACCCGACATTGGATTCTAAATTCAAAGCCGTCACCGAAGACATTAAAGCACGCCATGCCAAAGGCCAACCGATCTTAGTCGGCACTGTGGCAATCGAATCGTCTGAACGTTTAAGCAAAATGCTTGACGATGAAGGCATTCCACATTCTGTTTTGAACGCCAAAAACCATGCCCGCGAAGCTGAGATCGTCATGAACGCCGGCCAACGCGGCGCCGTTACCATCGCCACGAACATGGCTGGGCGGGGGACTGATATCAAACTCGGCCCTGGCGTCAAAGAAGTCGGCGGCTTGGCAGTCATCGGCACTGAACGGCATGAATCTCGCCGTATCGATAACCAGCTGCGTGGCCGTTCTGGTCGTCAAGGTGATCCGGGTTATACCCAGTTTTACTTGTCGTTGGAAGATGATTTAATGAAGCGGTTTGGTTCAGATCGGATTAAAGCAATGTTAGATCGCTTCAAACTCGAAGACGACGACCAAGTGATCCGCTCGCGCATGATTTCACGCTCAGTTGAATCTGCGCAAAAACGAGTTGAAGGTAATAACTACGATACCCGTAAAAACACCTTGCAATATGATGATGTGATGCGGGAACAACGTGAAGTCATTTACAAGCAACGCCAACAAGTGATCAACGAAGACGAAACGTTAAAGCCTGTTTTGATGGCGATGATCGACCGTTGCATCACCCGGATCGTGCAGCTGCATACTCAAGGCGAACAAAGCAAGTGGGAACTTGATAAGATCTATGACTATGTTACCAGCAACATGGTGCCAAGCGATCAAGTCGCAACTAACGCTTTTGACAACTTGAGTCAAGATCAGATCATCGACAAAATCGAAGGTTTGGCTGAAGCCAACTACGATGAGAAGCTCAAGCAATTAGGCGACCAAGCCCAAATGCTTGAATTTGAAAAAGTCGTGATCTTACGGGTGGTCGATTCCTTATGGACTGATCACATTGATGTATTGGATCAATTGCGTCAATCTGTTGGCTTACGTGGCTATGGTCAAATGAACCCGTTAGTCGAATACCAAGAAGAAGCTTATGCCATGTTTGAAGAAATGATCGCGCACATGGATGAAGACGTAACCCGTCTGTTCATGAAAGCCGAGATCCGTCAAAACATTCGCCGTTGATCCTCCCAAAAGACCGGGCATGCCCGGCCTTTTGCATTCAGTGAAGAAACGTGGCGTCCAGATCTTCTCGGTTCATGGTGATCACTGATTTGAGAAATCAATGGCGTTGTGGTGAACTGGCGCCACTGCGGAAAACTGGCCAAGTTGCCGTGCGGCCGGCTTCAGAAATCGGCAAAAGGCGCCGATGTTCTTACGCCTAGATTTTGAACCAGCAAAACCCGCTGTTTCAAAATCTGCCGGTGAAATCTGCGCATGCCGCCAAAGTTCGGCGTCATCCTTGATTTCACGGTCACGGCAATTGGCCAGTTTTCCTTCGTTATGCCAATTTTCTTACCCCTCTGCGGGCACTCGGTAGTGGCCATTGATGGCGCCAACAGTAGTGGCAATTCAGGTATTTCTTTAGCGTGGCTCATGTAAGCTGATCGGCGTGATCGCGATCAGCTTTGAAACTAGTTTGATCATATTCAAAAGGAGAATTCTGTATGGAAATCGCAGAAGCGCGCAATACGCTTGCGCAATTACGCACCAAAATAAATCAATTCAGGGGGTCTCTTTGACCTCGATGCCTTGAATGAACGGATTTCAGAAAATGAAGGCCGCATGGCTGAACCGGATTTTTGGAATGACCGTGAAGCGGCCCAAAAAGTGATCGATGCCAATAACATTTTGAAAACCAAGCATGATAATTTTTATGCTTTGGCAGATCAATTAGATGACTTGGATGTGTCGTTGGAGTTGTTGCAAGAAGAGCCTGATGCCGATATGCAACAAGAGTTGGAAGCTGGCATTCACGACCTTGAAGAAAAAATGAACACCTACGAAATGGCGTTGTTGCTCAATGGCCAATATGATGCCAACAATGCCATTTTGGAAATCCATCCTGGAGCTGGCGGTACCGAAGCGCAAGATTGGGGTGCCATGTTGCTGCGGATGTATCAACGCTGGGCAGACCAAAACGGCTTTAAAGTCGAAGTGGCTGATTATTTGGCTGGGGATGAAGCTGGCTTGAAATCCGTCACACTGTTGGTCAACGGGCAAAATGCATACGGCATGTTGCGCGGCGAAAAAGGGGTTCATCGTCTGGTGCGGATTTCACCATTTGATTCTGCTGGCCGCCGCCATACTAGCTTTGCCAGTGTGGATGTCATGCCTGAGCTGGACAATTCCATCGAGATCGATATTCGGCCAGAAGACATCAAAATGGAAGTCTTCCGCTCTAGTGGTGCTGGTGGTCAGCATATTAACAAAACCAGTTCTGCGGTGCGCTTGATCCATATCCCAACTGGCATCGTGGTATCCAGCCAAGCGCAACGTTCACAATTTCAAAACAAAGATACGGCCATGGGCATGTTGAAAGCCAAGTTGTATCAACGCGAACAAGAGATCAAAGCCAAAGAAGCTGCCGCAATCAAAGGCACCCAAATGGATGTGGCATTTGGTTCGCAGATCCGCTCGTATGTATTCCATCCTTATACCATGGTCAAAGATCACCGTTCCAATTATGAAACCGGCAATGGCCAAGCGGTAATGGATGGCGATCTCAATCCTTTCATTTACGCCTATTTACAATGGCAATTGTCCACTGAAAACCCTGATTAACTAAAAATAGCGCGTACTAAGAAAGTTTGCTTCGCGCTCAAGACGTGGTTTACAGGAGCTTGAAGTTGGCCGCCACGGCGCCAGTTATCCCGTTTGTCACATGACACCTTTGTGACAAACGCTTTTGTAACGTCAATGCAATGCTGTTGTTGTATACGCCTGTTATACTGGTCGCAGTGAAAAAAACCTGATTAAGGAGAATCGTGACATGATTCAGATGAAAAACGTGATGATGAAGTATGATAACGGCGTCGTCGCGATGAAAGATTTGAACCTCAAAGTCGATCCTGGCGAATTCGTCTATGTGATCGGTCCTAGTGGTGCCGGCAAGTCAACGTTTATCAAAATGCTTTATCATGAACTGACCCCAGCTGAAGGGGACATTGTGATCAACAATTATGATTTTGCGACCATGAAACCTTCAGAAGTGCCGTATATGCGCCGCTTGATCGGGATCGTGTTCCAAGACTTCAAGTTGTTGCCGCGCTTGACGGTTTATGAAAATGTCGCCTATGCGATGCAAGTGATCGAAACGCCTGATAAAGACATTCGCCCACGGGTTTTGGAAGTGTTGAAGTTGGTGGGCTTGGAACAAAAGCTACGCCGTTTCCCTTCAGAATTATCTGGTGGTGAACAACAACGTGTTTCCATTGCCCGCGCCATCGTCAACAAGCCGCAAGTGGTGATCGCCGATGAACCGACAGGGAACTTGGATCCAGAAACTGCCGAAGGGATCATGGAGATCTTGGAAAAAGTCCATGCCAATGGCACGACGGTGATCATGGCCACGCATAACCAACAAATGGTCGACGAACATCGTCACCGCGTGTTGGAAATTGCTGGCGGCCGCTTGATCCGTGACGATAAAGAAGGGAGTTACGACAGTGAAGCCTAATGTCTTAAAGCGACACCTCAAAGACTCCTGGAAGTCCTTGCGGCGTAACGGTTGGATGTCTGTGGCCGCAGTTTCTGCAGTCACTGTGACGTTATTGTTAGTTGGGATCTTCATGGCGCTGTTGATTAATGTGTCGCGCATTTCGACCCAAGTGGAAAATGATGTGCGCGTACGCGTGTATGTGGACCGCGGTACCAAAAAGGCCCAAGAAGCCAAGCTGGAAAAGCAGATCAAAGCCTTGCCTGACGTCAAAACGGTCAAGTATCGTTCTGCCAAAACGGAACTGGATACCATCGTCGGTAGTTACGGCTCGCAATGGAAAATGTTTTCTGGCGACAAGAACCCGTTGAACAACGTGTTCTTAGTGGATACCAAAAATCCTAAAGCCACCATTAAAGTGGCCAAAAAAGCCGAAAAACTCAAACATGTTTCTGAAGCCTCTTATGGTGGCTCCACTGCCAAGAAGTTATTCAAGACTGTCGATACCATTCAACATTGGGGCGTCGGGTTCACCATTTTACTGCTGTTTGTGGCGGTATTCTTGATCTCCAACACGATTCGCATCACGATCTTATCGCGTGCTGATGAAATCGGGGTCATGCGCTTAGTTGGGGCCACCAACGGCTACATTCGCTGGCCATTCTTGCTCGAAGGCGCTTGGACTGGCTTGTTGGGGTCATTGATCCCAATGCTGGTGGTGGATATCGGCTACGGTTTGGTTTACTCCAATGCCGGATTGACCACTGCGGCTAATGGCTACTCACTGTTTCCAACCATGCCGTTTCTGTTTTGGCTCGATGTGGCGTTAGCTGCCATCGGGATCATTATCGGGGCGTTAGGATCAGTGGTTTCCATGCGTCGCTTCTTAAAGATCTAAATCAACTGTTGGCCGTCACTTCTTTGGAAGTGGCGGTTTTTTTGTTCGACTTGAATCGCGCGAGGATTTACAGAACTTTTACGCCAAAACACCAAATGTATCCGCTGTCATTGAATTGTGTTGTCCTTGTATCGTTCGGCTTCTTGGCTTTACATGATATACTAAAGGCGAATAGGAAGGTGAACCGCGTGCGATTGTTTTTGACCTTGTTAGGCCCGATCACTTGGGTTGGCTTTTTCGTGGCGATATTTTGGCATTGGCTACGGTTGCGGCATGAACGCAAAGTCTTTTTGACGGCGATCGATCGTCATGCGACCGGTTTATGGGCTGGGGTGATCGGCGGCGTTGGCGTCGCGGTGGTCATTTCGGCGCTGAGTGTGCTAGGTGGGCTGGTGTTGACGCCGGCAGTGCTGGTGATGTTAAGCGGCTTAACAGCAGTGATGTTGTTGTTATCAGGGATCGGGTTTGGTCCTTGGTGGCTACCGATCGCTGGGATCTTGGCGATTGATCTGCCGCAAACACAATTTGTAGTCGGCGACGGACAAGCTTGGACTTGGCGGCTATTGGCGCTAGTCGGGTTGTTATGGCTGGCTGAAGCCGGTTTGCTGAAAGTCTTTGACCCGCCGATCGATGTGCCGAATTTGACCATGGGCAAGCGCGGTGCCAAAATCGCGGTATATGCCCATCGGCAATTTTACTGGTTGCCACTGGTGTTGCCGATCGCTGGCACGACTTTTGCCAAGTTGCCTTGGTGGCCAGTGTTGACCATTGGCAATATGCATTTTGCATTGATCGGCGTGCCGCTGATTTTAGGGGTCGCCTTGCGCACCAAAAAACAATTGCCGAAAACCGCCATCAAGTTATGGATCTGGCAATATTTGATCGCCGGGATCTTGGCGTTGGCCTTAGCGGCTGGGGCATGGGCGCTACCAGCGGCGGCCAATGCTTGGCTGATGGCGGCAGTCGTCTTCGGTTTAGTATTAGGAATCGCCAATCACCAAGCGAACTTGCGCGGGATCAACTATGTGTCTCAAACCATGACTGGCGTGCGGTTAGTGGCGATCCAACCCGAAACCCCAGCCGCCAAAATGGGTCTGGAAGCCGGCGATGTGGTGTTGTTGTGCAACCAAATACCGGTGCATGATGACGCGCAGTTATATGCGGCGATCCAAGCGCACCCCACGTATTGCCGCTTGAAGGTGATGCGCTTGGATGGTGCCATCAAGTTATGTGAAACAGCGATATATGAAGGGGCCCCACATGAGTTGGGCATGATCACTTTTGCGGAGGAACAAGCATGAAAAAGATCCTGGTTGTGGATGATGAACCAGCTATCGTGACGTTGTTAAGATACAATTTGGAAAAAGAGCATTTTGACGTGACCACAGCAGGCGATGGCGACTCAGCGTTGACCTTGGCGCTGCAAGAGCATTATGACTTCATTATTTTGGATCTGATGTTGCCAGGACTGGATGGGTTAGAAGTCACCAAAAAGATCCGTGGGGCGAACATTACCACGCCGATCATGATCTTAACGGCCAAAGATTCTGAAACCGATAAGATCGTCGGGTTGGAACTTGGCGCAGATGATTATGTGACCAAGCCGTTTTCCCCACGCGAGATCGTGGCGCGGATCAAAGCCATTGAGCGCCGCGTCACTGGCGATCAATCGGCACGCGCTGGCGACAATGGTAACAAAGCCGCCAAAGAATTGATCGTGGTCGGCGGCTTGCGCATCGATCCAGAGAATTATCGCGCCACCAAAGACGGCGAAAAGCTGACGTTAACGCCAAAAGAATTTGAACTGTTGGCCTTTTTTGCCCAGCGCGTAGGCAAGATCTTGTCTCGCGACGCCTTGTTAAATGGCGTGTGGGGCTTTGAATACCCAGCCGAAACGCGGATGGTCGATATTCAAGTGTCACATTTGCGCGATAAGATCGAAGCGGATCCCAAACATCCGACCTACATTAAAACGGTGCGTGGCTTTGGGTATCAAATGGAGGTGCCCAATGAATAGAGCGACGCGTCAATTGTTGACTTCAAGCCTGCTGGCAATAGCAGGCTTTTTCGTCATTATTGCCGGATGTGACCGGTTGTTGTTCCACCAACAAACCACCCATCTTAAAGCGGTGTATCAAACTTATTTGGCTACTGGCAAACAGATCAAAGCCGTGGCAACTGCCGAAGACGTGACCATCACGCCATTAGTGGGCAAGCCCAAGTCCCATCGGCAACAAATGATGCAAGACTTGATCGACCAAAAGCGCACGATTGTTAGCCATACGCCGCAAGTGGTGACCATCAATGGCGACACTGAACAGCTGTTTATTTTTGAAGGCAAGCACAATCATTTCGTGGGCGTTTGGCAAAAAAAAGCCAGCTTGGCCAACGCCGCGCCAGGAGATCTGTGGCTGTTTACGGCAGGGTATTGGTTGTTGATGATCATGTTGATCGGCTGGCAAGTCAAACGTCAGCATTATTGGCAAGGACACATTGCCACAATGACGCAAAACATTGCCCGAATCCGCAAAGAAGCCAGCGTCAATCCGATCATTTTGACGCCAGGTTCGCCGTTTATGGCTATGGGCACGGAGATCAATCGCTTGGAACAAGCGGTCGATCATTTGCGCACCAAAGTGGCCTTACGCCAAGCCAGTTTTGATCGCTTGATCGATCATTTGCCACAAGGGGTGATGTTGATCGATGCCGATCGCAATGTGTTATTGGCTAACCAAGCCATGTCGACGTTTGTTGGGCATCCGATCGCCCCTGGCGTGCACAACTATTTAGATGATGTCAAAACTTACCGTTTGGCGCGCATGATCGAGCACACGTTCCGCAATCAAAAGTCCCATCATAAAGAAATGACCATGCTGATCACCCAAAAGTCAGTGGATGCCAATGTCATCGCGTTAAAGGCGCAAGCCGATCGCGAACAAGTGTTGGTGATCTTATATGATGTCACGTATTTGCGCCAAGTCGAACAAATGCAACTCGACTTTGTCGGTAATGTGTCGCATGAATTAAAAACGCCAGTCACGGCGATCTCCGGCTTTGCGGAAACTTTGTTGGCTGGGGCCAAAGATGATCCTGACACTTTGGATCAATTCTTGCACATCATTTATGATGAAAGTACCCGCTTGACCAGTTTGATCACCGATATTTTGACGTTAAGTCGGCCTTCTGATGCGCCAGCCAAGCATTCTGCTGTGGATTTGGGTCAATTGTTAGACCAAGCCGTTAAAAGCTTGGCTAAGCCGATCAACGAAAAGCATTTGGATGTGCACATCAATGTGCCAGACGGCTTGACGATTCAAAGCGATGATGTGAAATTATCGCAAGTGGTCCGGAATTTATTGAATAATGCGGTATTTTATAACCGCGAGCATGGTAGTGTCGACGTGACTGCCACCACGCAACCAGATCAATTGACGTTGACCTTCCAAGACACTGGTATCGGCATTGCCGACACGGATCAACAACGGATCTTTGAGCGCTTTTATCGCGTGGACAAAGCCCGTTCGCGGCATAATGGTGGGACTGGGTTAGGCTTGGCGATCGTGGCTGAAATGTTGCAACAACTTGGCGGCGATGTGGCGATCCATTCACAAGTTGGGGTCGGCACCACCTTTACCGTGACGTTGCCACGCTAAGTGAAAATTCAGTCTGAAAATCATCCCATGACGGTTGAAAAAATACATTTACCACATTTTTACACCCCGCGTCAGTAAGATTTACACAAGGTTGTTACACTAGATGGAGAATAAAGACGGAGGCACGACGTGAAAAAATTGCTAGGCTTACTTGCCTTGATCAGCTTAACGCTTTTAGCGGCATGCGGCGCCCAAAATTCCAGTGGTGAATCGATCACTGCGGTAGGGTCATCAGCTTTACAGCCATTAGTTGAAGCGGCTGCAGAACAATATCAAACCGATCATCTTGGGGTGTTCATCAATGTGCAAGGCGGCGGGTCGGGTACTGGCCTCAGCCAGATCCAACAAGGCGCTGTCCAAATCGGCAACTCTGATCTGTTTGCCGAAGAAAAACCCGGCATCCAAGCCAAAAAACTGGTCGATCACCGCGTGGCAGTGGTAGGCATCACGCCGATCCTTAACAAAAAAGTCGGCGTCAAGAATTTGACGGTCACCCAATTGCGGCAACTGTTTACTGGTGAGATCACCAACTGGCAACAAGTCGGTGGCAAAAATCTTCCAGTGGTGGTGGTCAATCGGGCCCAAGGCTCTGGCACCCGAGCCACATTTGAACGTTGGGTGATGAACGGCCGGCAACCGATGGCGGCGCAAGAACAAGATTCGACAGGAATGGTGCGCTCGATCGTCGCCAATACCCCAGGTGCGGTGTCTTATGTGGCCTTTTCTTATGTTGATGATACCGTAGTCGCGCCTGCTTTAGATGGGGTGACGCCAACGGATCAACATGTGACCACGAATGCTTGGCCGATTTGGTCGTATGAACATATGTATACCAAAGGCCAACCTACTGGCTTGACCAAGCAGTTCTTGGCTTATATCCAGTCCCCAGCCATGCAAACCAAATTGGTGCAAAAAATGGGGTATATTCCTGTCACAACAATGAAAGTGCAACGCGACCACGCCGGCAACGTCGTGCATAACTAGGAGGCGCTCATGGATCCGATCAAAGACGCAATGCAACACAAATCCCGCTCTGCAAAAATCGAAGCCCGCGGGCATTTGATCAGCTTGGCATGTATCAGCTTGATCGTGGCAGTGGTGTTGGCCATTTTCTTCTTTGTGGCTAGCCGCGGCTTGGCAACATTTTTCACCAATAAGATCAATCTATGGGACTTCTTATCCAAAAGTACCTGGGAACCAGCGGTCAAAGATGCCCATGGCAACCCGCAAGTCGGCGCCTTGCCGATGATCGTCGGGAGTTTTGGGGTGACGTTCTTGTCTGCAGTGGTGGCGACACCATTTGCAGTCGGAGCGGCGATCTTCATGACGGAGATCTCGCCGAACCTAGGCAAAAAGTTGCTTCAACCAGTGATCGAACTGCTTGTCGGCATTCCGTCAGTGGTTTATGGGTTCATCGGGTTGTCCGTGATCGTACCAGTCATTCGGACAGTGTTTGGCGGCACTGGTTTTGGGATCTTAGCTGGGACTTTCGTGTTGTTTGTCATGATCTTGCCGACGGTGACCAGTATGACTGTTGATGCATTGAAAGCTGTGCCACGCCATTACCGCGAAGCCAGCTTGGCTTTAGGTGGCACGCGCTGGCAAACGATTTCTCGCGTGGTGTTACGTGCTGCCATGCCTGGGATCTTAACTGGGGTGGTGTTTGGCATGGCGCGGGCGTTTGGTGAAGCTTTAGCGGTCCAAATGGTGATCGGTAATGCCGCGATCTTGCCCAAAGACTTGATCAGCCCAGCGTCGACATTAACGTCGGTATTGACTTCCGGCATTGGTAACACCGTGATGGGGTCGCTAGATAACAACGCCTTATGGTCATTGGCCTTACTGCTGTTATTGATGTCGTTGGCCTTTAACTTATTGATTCGCTGGATCGGCAAGAAAGGGGAGATGAAGTGATGTCTGCAAAATCGATCGATAAATTGATGACTGGCGTGCTTTACGCAGTTGCTGGCATCATCGTGCTCCTGTTAGCCGGGTTACTGGGTTACATTCTGGTACAAGGCTTACCACATGTGTCATGGCATTTCTTGACCAGTCCCGCCAAAAGCTTTGAAGCTGGCGGCGGCATCGGCATCCAATTGTTCAACTCCTTTTACTTGTTATTGCTGTCCATGGTGATCTCTGTACCATTGGCATTAGGGGCTGGGATCTATTTGGCCGAATACGCCCGCGATAACTGGTTGACTGACGTGATCCGCACCGCCATTGAAATTCTAAGTTCACTACCTTCTGTGGTGGTGGGGTTGTTTGGTTTCTTGGTATTCGTGTTACAATTCGGATTTGGGTTTTCCATTTTGTCAGGGGCCTTGGCGTTGACCATGTTCAACTTGCCGTTGTTGACGCGTAATGTCGAAGATTCTTTGCGACAAGTCGGTTTTGCCCAACGCGAAGCTGGGCTTGCTTTAGGCTTATCACGTTGGGAAACGGTCATCCATGTGGTGATCCCAGAAGCGTTACCTGGGATCTTAACGGGGATGATCTTAGGGGCTGGGCGTGTGTTTGGTGAAGCGGCGGCGTTGATCTACACTGCCGGCCAATCAGCGCCTGCGCTGAACTTTGCCGACTGGAATCCGTTAGATATCGCCAGTCCGTTGAACCCGTTTCGGCCAGCAGAAACCTTGGCGGTGCATATTTGGAAGATCAACTCTGAAGGCATCCAGCCAGATGCCGCAGCGGTATCTGCTGGGGCGTCGGCAGTATTGATCATTGCGGTATTGGCCTTCAACATTTTGGCGCGCTGGGGTGGCAATCGCCTGTACAAGCGGATGACCGCAGGATAGGAGAACAATGCAAAACTATTCATTAGACGATCGTTATATCAAAGACTTGGATCCGGCTGAGCATGAATTTGCGATTACCACCAATGACGTGAAAGTGTATTATGGTGACAATGAAGCCGTCCATGGCGTGTCGTTGCCTTTTGAACGCTACAAGATCACGGCATTGATCGGCGCTTCTGGTTCAGGAAAATCCACTTTCTTACGCTCGCTGAATCGCATGAATGATAATATCGAAGGCAGTCGCGTCACTGGGGAGATCATGTATCGTGGGTTGGATATCAACGCCCAAGATATCGATGTGTATGAAATGCGCAAACACATTGGCATGGTGTTTCAGCGGCCGAATCCTTTTGCCAAGTCGATCTACGACAACATCACTTTTGCGCCAAAACGCTTTGGTGAAAAGCGCAAAGCCGTGTTAGATGAACTGGTGGAAACCAGCTTGAAACAAGCTGCATTGTGGGATCAAGTCAAAGATAACCTCAACCAAAGCGGTTTGGCATTATCTGGTGGCCAACAACAGCGCTTATGTATTGCCCGCGCCATTGCCATGAAGCCAGATGTGTTGCTAATGGATGAACCAGCGTCAGCGCTGGATCCGATCTCCACGTCTACGATCGAAGACACCATGATGCAACTTAAAGACAAATACACCATCATCATTGTGACGCACAACATGCAACAAGCAGCGCGGATCAGTGACTACACCGCCTTTTTCTATTCTGGGCAAGCCATTGAATTTGATGAAACGCGTAAGATCTTTACGCGACCGAAGATCAAAGCCACAGATGATTATGTGTCTGGGCACTTTGGGTAGTTAGCCGGCTAATCACACAAGGAGAACTTATGGCGAAAAATAAAGTGATCACCAGTGCCGACGTGAAGTTGTGGTATGGTGATTTTGAAGCCTTGCATGGCATTGATCTGGACTTCAATCAAAATGAGATCACCGCATTGATCGGTCCCAGCGGTTGTGGGAAGTCGACTTACTTGCGGTGCTTGAATCGCATGAATGATCTGATCCCAGGCGTGAAGATCCAAGGTGATATGCGCCTGCAAGGTGATGACATTTACGCGCCACAAATGGATGTGGTGCAGCTGCGCAAACGCGTCGGCATGGTATTTCAACAGCCTAACCCGTTTCCATTCAGCATTTATGACAATGTGGTATATGGCTTGCGCTTGCAAGGCATCAAAGATCGCGCCGTGCTTGATGAAGCGGTGGAAACCAGCTTAAAGCAAGCGGCGATTTGGGATGAAGTCAAAGACAAGTTGCATGTGTCGGCGTTGTCGTTATCTGGCGGTCAACAACAACGCGTCGTGATCGCGCGCGTATTGGCGGTGCAGCCAGATGTGATCTTAATGGATGAACCGACTTCAGCGCTGGATCCGATCTCTAGCACCCAAATTGAAAATATGTTGTTGGAATTGCGTGAACGATATACCATAATACTAGTAACGCATAACATGCATCAGGCTTCGCGGATCTCGGACAAAACCGCTTTCTTTTTGCAAGGGCGCTTGGTTGAATTTGCCGATACCAAGACGATCTTTTTAAACCCGCAACAACAAGAAACATCCGATTATATTTCCGGCCGCTTCGGCTAAGGTGACAGCGTGGCTCGAGTGATCGAGGCGCGCATTTGTGTATTTAAAATGAATCTCAGGAGGTTTCAGCATGCGGCGACTATTTGAAGACGAACTAAATGATCTGCATGTCCGTTTCTCTGAAATGGGGATGATGGCCAATGAAGCCATATACAAATCAGTTTCTGCGTTCGTCAACCACGACAAAGCGTTAGCGCGCAGTGTGATCGCAGAAGATCAACACATCAATAAACGTGAGGTCGATCTGGAAAAACGCAGCTTCGAAATGATCGCGCTGCAACAACCAGTCACCACTGACTTGCGCATGATCGTCACGGTGATGAAAGCCAGCTCTGACTTAGAGCGCATGGGCGATCACGCGGTGTCCATTGCCAAGTCGACGATCCGGGTGAAAGGCGAAACGCGCGTGCCCGAAATCGAAGCAGAAATCGCCCAAATGGCCCAAGCGGTCAAAGAAATGGTCAGCGAAGTGTTGGATGCTTACGTGAAAGAAGATTCTGTGCGCGCGCGTCAGATCGCCACTGAAGATCATGGCATCAATGAGTTTTCCAAGCGCATTTACGAAGAATGTATTCGGCGCATGCGCGAAGACTCTGAAACCATTGTCGGCGGCATGGATTACATGCTGGTGTCCAGTTACTTGGAACGCATCGGTGATTATGTCACGAACATTTGTGAATGGATCTTATATTTACGCACAGGCAAGTTGTTGGAATTGAACTCCAACGCCTCAGAAGACGGGTTTTAGTGCTCTGACAACTCGATAAATATGATTTTATGTTGCAACGGTAGAAGATACCGTTGTTTTTTTTACTTTAAAACTTAAAATTTACCAAATGCACACAACTCTTTTACTGAAAGTAGCGCTGAAATTTACGCACACGCCGTAAAATCAAAGGTGTTCTAAGGATGACAAGACGAAAGGAAGAACAACATGAAGAAATCCGCACTGATCACATTTGCACTGACTTTTACCACCTTTGCCACATTACTGGCAGGCTGCGGTGGCAGCTCCAGCGCCAAAGATGCCAACGCCGCATCTAAAACTTCCTCAAGCGCGCCAAAATCAGCCAAAGTGGTCGCAGTGGGCTCAACTGCCTTGCAACCTTTAGTTGAACAAGCCGCCTCTGCTTATCAACAAGACCACCCAGAAGCTAAGATCACGGTTCAAGGTGGCGGCTCCGGTACCGGCTTGAGCCAAGTGGTGCAAGGTGCTGTGACCATCGGGAACTCAGATATTTTTGCCGAACAAGGCAAAGGCGTTGATGCCTCGAAGTTAGTTGATCACCAAGTGGCTGTCGTCGGCATGGCCCCAGTGGCGAACAAAGACGCTGGCGTGAAGAACTTGTCCATGAGCCAACTGCGCGACATTTTCACTGGCAAAGTCAAAAACTGGAAAGCCGTTGGCGGTGCTGACAAAGCCATCACGGTGGTCAACCGCGCCCAAGGTTCTGGCACGCGCGCCACTTTTGAAGCAGCGGTATTGAACGGCAAGTCTGCAGTGACTAGCCAAGAACAGGATTCCAATGGTGCCGTGCAAAAAATCGTGGCCACGACTCCTGGCGCGATTTCATATTTGGCCTTTTCATACATTAAAGATGACGTGCAAGCTTTGTCTGTGGACAATGTGAAGCCAACTAGTGCCAATGTGGCGACTAACGACTGGAAGATCTGGTCTTATGAACACATGTACACCAAAGGCAAGGCCGATGCAGGTACGGCAGCGTTCTTGAAGTACATCGACTCTGATGCCGTGCAAAAGAACTTGGTGACCAAGTTAGGCTACATTTCCATTCACGACATGAAAGTCCAAAAAGACGCCAACAACAAAGTGTCTGACAAGTAATTCATCAAAACCAGCATTTGTCGGCGCGTATCGCTGGCAGATGCTGGCTTTTTTGTGGGTCGAAAGGAGTCTGGCATGCCGGAAATGTTGAATCGCGACTTGCATCGCTTGAATCATTTATTTGAAGATATGGGACTAAATGTCTCTGAACAAATCGAATTGGCGACCAAAGCGTTTTTAAAAAGCAATCGCGACGCCGCCCAAAAGGTGATCGACCGCGATGGCGTCATCAATGACGATGAATTGCATTTAGAAAAGCTGATCATTCAAACCTTAGCCTTGCAGCAACCTGTGGCATCAGATTTTCGCGTGGTGATGAGTATCCTGAAAAGTTCCACTGATCTGGAGCGCATCGGCGATCATGCAGTGGGGATCGCCAGAGAGACCCAAGCAGCTAGTACCCAACGCATCGCGACGATCGACGCGGTATTGACGCATATGAGTACGACGGTGCGCAATATGTTGGAACAGATCTTGACGGCTTATGTGCATACAGATGTCGCGTTGGCCAAACTAGTGGCCGCATCGGACTTAGATGTGGATCGCGATTTTGTTGCGGTACGCAAACACACCACCCAGTTAGAAGATGGGGATGCTGATTTGATCGCCAGTTACTTATTTGTGTCGCGCTTGTTGGAGCGCATTGGCGATCATGTGGTGAATATCGCCGAATGGATCGTGTACAACCACACTGGTAAAATCGTCGAGTTGAATCTTGGCAAACAAGATCGCCGGCGTGCGGAGGGTAGCAATGGGCATTTGGTTGATTAAAACGCTTCTAGTCGTCGGCATCGCTGGGTTAACTTATTGGGCGATGGCGCAAAAAGCGGCGCTGACGATCGCTCGGCGCAAACTGCACTAAATGAGATTATAGATCAACCACCCAAACGCATGGCATTAGGGTGGTTGGCTTTTTTATTGTGGGAAAAGTGACGCTGGGCTTGATGCTGATTTCAAAATCAACCTTAGGACCTATGCAATCAACTGCCGAAGCAGGCATACTAGAGTTACACAAGCAAGCCAACTGTTGAGCTTGCGCAATCGCAGTTGATTATCTGGAGGTAAATCTCATGAATGAACGTGAACGGATCCTTGATTTGGTCAAGCAAGGCGTGATCACTAGCCAAGAAGCCTTAGTCTTATTAGAAAATCTCGATAAAGCCAAAACCGTGGTGGATGCTCACGAACCTGAAGCGGCAAAACCAGCTGCATCAAGTGACCAACCTAATGCATCACAACAACCCACTGAAGATCCTAATGAAGCAGAATTATCGGCTTTGAATACCCAAATTGCCGAAGTGGCCGGTTCGCTAGACGCGGCCACTGCCCAAGAAAAAGCCATCGCGGCTAAGATCTCGGCAAACAATGAACAGATCATCGTGTTAGACACCATGGAAGATCTGGACACATTAACCGAAGAAAAATATCAAGAACGCGGCGACTTAAAGCAAGAAAACAACGAACTCAAAAACCAACGTGAAGAATTGGCGACGCAGATCGATCAGTATAAACAACAACTCGCCGATCTCAACCGCCAAAAGCGTACGTTGACCAAGCAGCGTTTCACCGATAAAGTGTTGCCAGATGGTTGGCAAGACCAAGCCAAAGACGCGTTAAATGACTTAGGCAAGACGATGGGGTCTGCCAGCACCCAATTCTCCCACTTGTTCAAAAAAACCATGAACAACGTGTTGGATAATGTGGACTGGAAAGACGTCACCGTCAAAGTGCCAGGCTTGGCCACTGAAAAGTTCAGCCACACTTTCACTTACCCTAACGCAAAAGCATCTGTGCTTGATTTGAAAGTTGCCAACGGGGATGTGACCTTGCGCCTTTGGGATCAAGATGATATCAAAGTGGAAGCGTCCGTTAAGCTGTTTGGTAAAATGGATGCCGCCACGCCGTTGGATGCTTTTTTAGATCGCAGCCACATTGATGTCAATGATGACCATTTTGTCTTTCAAGTGCCGAATCGCCGCGTCCAAGCTGATTTGGTGATCTCCTTGCCGCGCCGCACTTATGATCATGTCAATGTGCGCTTGCTTAACGGCGGCGTGCAAATGCAAGACCTGCAAGGCAAAGACTTCTATGTCAAAAATGCTAACGGCGACTTGAACTTTGGCAATGTGACGGCGACCATGCTTGAAACGCAAGGCGTCAATGGCTCTTTGAAAGTCAATGGGGGCGACATTCATGATTTAATGTTTGAAACCGTCAATGGCGACATTAAGTTGCACACTACCCCGCAAAAAGCCAACTTGCAAACCGTCAACGGGACGGTGCGCTTGACGCTGGATCATGATTTTGAGCAGTTGACAGCCAGTTCCGTCAACGGTACTGTTAAACTCGCGGCGCCGCAAAGCGTGGCCTTGTCTGGTGAAGTCAAAACACGTTTTGGCTTAGTCAAAAGTCGTTTATCCAACCAAGAAGCTTCTGCCAACAGCAAGCATTTGACGTTGGATCGGCCTGGCACTGGTGTTGGGCAAGTTGAGATCACCACAACTAGTGGTAACATTCAATTAAAAGATACGGATAACGACTAAATTTTTTCAAAGGAGAACGCGATGCCTTTCTTATTGATCCCAATTTTTCTAATTATCATCGGCGTCGTGATGCTTTGTGTCATCGGGCTGGTGTTTGGCTTAGTTCACTTGCTGTTTTGGCCAGTGGTGATCGGGTTGTTCATTTGGTGGTTGGTGAGCCGCAGCGACCATCATCACCACACCCATCATCAACGCACCGATTGGCAAGACGGCTTACACGAACGTAAAGCCGCACGAAATGTCCATGAAGAAAAACAGACCCATCATGATGACGATTGGAGCGATTTTTAGTGAGTTTCTTTCGCAAAGTGCTGCTGACGACAGTGGTCTTCATCATTTACGCTGAATTGTTTCCCAGTCAGTTGTTCATCGCCAGTTGGGGCACCGCGTTGATCGGTGCTTTGGTACTAGGCGTCTTGAACGGTTTGGTCAAACCAGTGATCAAGTTCTTCTCGTTTCCTTTGACCATCTTGTCACTGGGACTGTTCTTACTGGTGATCAATGGCTTTATGTTAAAGCTGATGACAGTGTTTGTTTCCGGCATCATGTTTTCCGGCTTTGGCGCGATGATGCTACTGGCCATCGTGATCAGCTTCGTCAATACACTATTTGATAATCACGAATAACAGGCTGTGACCCAAAGCGGTTTTAGCCCATCGCAAAAGCACCTTGGCACCATGATTCGGGTTTTGAATCAAGGTGCCAAGGTGTTTGTGTGTTTGGGGGTGAAAACCAGCAATCAGTTGCTGATGAGCTGTAACCGGTTTCCACAACCCCCTGTTCAGAACGGCTTTGAGATGATAGAATTGAACTAACTATGGAAGGACAGGTGGAGCTGATGGCAGATAGCGTAACCGTCGCACAGTTAGTCGCAGACACAAAGTTGGATGTATTCAGCGGAGAAGAGGATCTTGCCACGCGCAAAGTGGTGGTGAGTGATATTTCCCGGCCAGGTTTGGAATTGACTGGCTATTTCAATTATTACCCGCATGAACGCCTGCAACTTTTTGGCCGCACTGAAAATGCCTTTGCTGGCAATATGTCCAGTGAAGAGCGTCTGACGATCCTCAAGCGGATGTGCGCCGATGACACACCGGCATTTATCGTGTCGCGCGGCATGGCCCCATTAAAAGAAATGGTTACCGCCGCCCAAGCGGCTCATATTCCGGTATTGACTTCAAAGCTACCAACGACGCGGTTGTCCAGTTTGATCACAGATTATTTGGATGGCCGCTTGGCGGAACGTCGCAGCATGCATGGTGTGTTGACTGACATTTACGGCTTAGGGGTGTTGATCACTGGGGACTCTGGGGTCGGCAAGTCAGAAACCGCGTTGGAATTGATCCAACGTGGGCATCGCTTGATTGCTGATGACCGAGTGGATGTGTATCAACAAGATGAACAAACGATCGTCGGCGAAGCGCCGAAGATCTTGTCGCACTTGTTGGAAATTCGCGGCTTAGGCATCGTTGATGTGATGAACCTGTTTGGCGTTGGGGCGGTGCGTGAGCGCACGAGTATCGACTTGATCGTGCATTTGGAAGCTTGGTCGCCAGACAAGCAATTTGATCGTTTAGGCTCTGGGGAACAATCCCAACAGATCTTTGACGTGGCGGTACCAAAGATCTCCATTCCAGTCAAAGTTGGGCGTAACTTGGCTTCAATCATTGAAGTCGCGGCGATGAATTTCCGCGCGAAGTCGATGGGCTATGATGCCACGAAGACTTTTGAAGCCAACTTGAACAGCTTGATCAAATCCAATTCAGAAGAATAAGCGGTTGAAAGTCAGATCTGTGTGTCTGACTTTTTTCTATTTCAGGCAAGCAGTGACCCAATCGACTTGGCGATTTGTTTGTGCCAATGTGTCATCAGCCTGAGGACTGTCGGCAAAAGCCTTTAGGTGTGATAGACTATAAAAGCACAAATCAATTCGTGAACAAAAGGAGCAAGTTATGTTTGCTGCGTTAAATCCGATCGCATTACAGCTCGGCGGCCTTGAGATCCACTGGTATGGGGTGATCATCGCCTGCGGGGTGTTGCTGGCTGTTTGGCTGGCTATGAAGGAATCCGTTCGTCGAGGTATTTCTGACGATCACATTTTGAATTTGGTGTTATGGGCATTACCATTTGCCTTGATCGGCGCTCGGACTTATTATGTGGCGTTTGAGTGGCCGTATTATGCCCAACATCCTAGCGAGATCATCGCCATTTGGCATGGCGGCATCGCCATTTATGGCGCATTGATCGCCAGTGTCATTGTGTTTTTGGTGTATTGTCGCGTGAAGTGGCTACCAGCTTGGTTGGTGTTGGATATTGCCGCACCGACTGTGATGATCGCCCAAGCTATCGGGCGTTGGGGCAACTTCATGAACCAAGAAGCTTACGGGGCCAAAACCACGCTGAGTTACTTGCGCGGGCTGCACTTGCCGGAATTCATCATTCAACAAATGAACATTTCTGGCGCTTATCGCCAACCGACGTTTTTATATGAATCGATGTGGAATCTGGTCGGCTTTATTTTGATCATGAGTATTCGCCATCATCAAGGTTGGTTCAAGCAAGGCGAGATCTTCTTGAGCTATGTGATGTGGTATGCGTTTGGGCGCTTCTTTGTTGAAGGCATGCGCACTGACAGTTTGTATTTGATCCCAGGGTTGCGGATCTCACAAGCGTTGTCCATCGTGTTGTTTGTGGTGGCATTAGGGTTGTGGATCTATCGGCGCCGGCAAAATATCGACTGGTATTTAGACGGTGATCCGCTGGCAAAGGTCAATCAATAAGGAGAATTAGATTCTTGGTTAAAAAAATTGCAGTACTTGGTGCCGGTTCTTGGGGTTCAGTTTTGGCGAACCTGTTAGTGGAAAATGGCCATGACGTCGCGCTTTGGACCCATGACCCCAAACAGATCCCAGAGATCAATGACCAACACACCAATGCCCATTATTTAGGCGATTTCAAATTCCATGACGCTTTGAAAGCCACCGCTGACTTAAGCCAAGCCGTCGCCCATGCCGACGTGATCTTGTTTGTCGTCCCGACTAATGCCGTGCGTTCAGTGGCAAAACAAGTGAAACCTTTGCTAGAAGCCAGTCGCGAAAAGCCGATCATTGCCCATGCGGCCAAAGGCTTGGAGCGCGGTAGCAAAGACCGCGTTTCACAAGTGCTAGAAAGTGTCTTGCCTGACGCTTTGCATTCTGGCATTGTGGTGATCTCCGGTCCAAGTCACGCCGAAGACGTGGCGACTAAAGACATCACCACCTTAGCGGCAGCGTCTAAGAGCTTGGCTGCCGCCACCGCGATCCAAAAATTGTTCATGAACGATTACTTCCGCTTATACACCAATCAAGATGTCATTGGTGTGGAACTTGGCGCGGCGTTGAAAAATGTCATTGCCATCGGTGCCGGTGCATTACATGGGTTAGGCTACGGCGACAACACCAAAGCTGCCTTGATGACGCGCGGCTTGGCTGAGATCACGCGCTTAGGCGTCCGCTTAGGGGCAGATCCGATGACGTTTATCGGCTTATCTGGCGTCGGGGACTTGATCGTCACGTGTACGTCAGTGCATTCACGCAACTGGCGCGCTGGTAATGGCTTGGGCCTTGGCCAAAGTGTTCAAGCCGTGCTTGATAACATGGGGATGGTCGTTGAAGGCTATTCCACTGCCAAAGTGGTGCATGAATTAGCCGGCGAGTTGAACGTCGAAATGCCGATTTCTGATGCGATCTATCGCGTGTTGTATGAAAACGCGCCGATCAAAGACGTGATCGCTGATTTAATGAAGCGTGCTGGCAAACCAGAATTTGATTTTCATATCTCAAAGTAAGTGGTTGATTTAACGAATTGTGTGCGTTACAATTGACTTACGAAAAGAAAGCGGAGGTAAGACATTTATGGCGAAATCCTATGATGTAATTGTGATCGGTGCAGGCCCTGGTGGGATGACCGCAGGGTTGTATGCGTCACGCGCCAACTTAAGCGTGTTGATGTTGGATCGCGGGATCTATGGCGGTCAAATGAACAACACCGCTGCCATCGAAAATTACCCCGGCTTTAAGTCGGTGTTAGGTCCAGACTTAGCCCAACAAATGTACGACGGGTCGACGCAATTCGGCGCTGAATACGCGTATGGCAATGTCACCAGCTTAAAAACTGACGGTAACACCAAAATCGTGGAAACCGACGATGGCACTTACACGGCCAAAGCCGTCATCATTGCCACTGGTGCTGAACACCGCAAGTTAGGGATCCCTGGGGAAGAAGAATTCTCTGGCCGTGGGGTTTCCTACTGTGCCGTATGTGATGGCGCCTTTTTCAAGAATCGTGAAGTGGTCGTCGTCGGTGGCGGGGATTCTGCGATCGAAGAAGGCACTTACTTGGCAGGCTTGGCCAGCCATGTGACCATTGTGCACCGTCGCGATTCCTTGCGCGCGCAAAAGATCTTGCAAGATCGCGCTTTTGCCAATGACAAGATCAGCTTTGTTTGGAACGCTAACACAGAAGAAATCATTGGCGATGACATGAAAGTGACTGGTGTGCGTTACACCGATAAAGTCACTGGCGAATCACATGTGATCCCAGCTTCTGGGGTATTCATTTACGTGGGGATCATGCCATTGACTGAGTCATTTAAAGATGTTGATATTTTAGATGACAATGGCTGGATCCCAACTGATGACACCATGGCCACACGCGTCCCTGGCATTTTTGCCATTGGGGATGTGCGCGCCAAGAAGTTGCGCCAGATCACCACAGCTGTCGGTGATGGCGGACAAGCCGGACAAAGCGTATTCGACTATATCCAATCTTTACAAGACGCTGATTTAAAAGTAGAAGCATAATTTCAGTAGCCGCGGCCATGTGCCGCGGCTATTCTTGTGTCTGCGATTATTTAGAAAATAATTTGATAGGGTTCGGCCTTGTATTCGATGCAGAAAGCGCTACCATTTAAATGGATTACTGTTCTCACTACTTCGGATACTGGTCTAGACAACAGCACAAATTATCAGATTGGTTGGCGATTTTGTGGTATGCTAAGTAAGCGTGTCACGCACCTGCACGTCATTTTTTTACCAGACTTTAAGCGTTTTAGTACATGTTTCAAGGACTGGCATAGTATAATGAAAACGGATATGAAATGACATTATGGAAATGGAGTTGAATGTAATGGGTTATCATGAAAATTACCTGGTATGGGCGAATGAAGCTGACCTCGATGCGTCTTTAAAAGGTGAAGTGGCGGCGTTGGCCAATGATCCAGAAGCGCAAGAAGAGGCTTTTGCCGTCCCAATGGCATTCGGCACCGCCGGCATGCGTGGCGTGATCGGCGCTGGGATCAACCGCATGAATATTTACACAGTGCGCCAAGCCACTGAAGGGTTGGCCAACTTCATGGACACCTTACCAGCTGAAACCAAAGCCCAAGGGGTCGCGATCAGTTTTGATTCGCGCTACATGTCCCAAGAATTCGGCCAAGAAGCCGCTGCGGTTTTAGGGGCCCATGGGATCCCAAGTTTCTTGTTTGATGCATTGCGCCCAACGCCTGAATTGAGTTTTGCCGTGCGCCACTTAGGCACATACGCTGGGATCATGATCACTGCCAGCCACAACCCGAAGCAATACAACGGCTACAAGATCTACGGTCCAGATGGTGGGCAAATGCCACCAGAAGAGTCTGATAAGATCACCGAATATGTCCGCAACGTTGCCGATATTTTCCACATCAAGACGTTGCCAGTGCATGAATTACGTGAAAAAAAGCTCTTGACCTTGATCGGCGAAGATGTGGATGAAGCGTATTATGCCGCAGTGTCTACGGTTTCCATCAACAAAGAGCTGATCAAAACCGTTGGTCGCGACATGTCGCTGATCTACACGCCATTACATGGGACTGGCCGCATTCCAGCCCAAATGGTGTTGCGCAACGCCGGGTTTGAACACTTCCAACTGGTGGCCAAGCAATCCGTTGCCGATCCTGAATTTGCCACGGTACCATTCCCGAACCCAGAATTCCCACAAGCTTTTGACATGGCCATTGAACTCGGCAAAAAGTCGCAAGCTGATGTGTTGATCGCCACGGATCCTGACGCTGATCGCTTAGGCACAGCCGTATGGACCGGGACTGACTATCAATTGTTGACAGGCAACCAAATTGCCAGCTTGTTGTTGCACTACATTTTGGAAGCGCGCAAGCAAGCCGGCACCTTGCCAAGTAATGGGGCGGTCGTCAAGTCCATCGTGTCTACCGAATTAGCCACCGCCATTGCCAAAGACTATGGCGTGGATATGATCAACGTGGAAACTGGCTTCAAGTTCATCGGTGATCAGATCAAGCATTATGAAGAAACCGGCGAACACGAATTCTTGTTCGGCTTTGAAGAAAGTTATGGCTACTTGATCAAGCCATTTGTCCGCGATAAAGATGCCATTCAATCCACGGTATTGTTAGCTGAAGTTGCCGCTTACTACAAGTCCTTAGGGATGACGCTTTATGACGGCATTCAAGCGTTGTACAAAAAGTATGGCTACTTTGCTGAAAAGACTGTCGGCGTCGACTTCCCAGGTGTGCATGGCCCCGCAGAAATGGCCGCTTTGATGACCAAGTTCCGCGAAGAACAACCAGCAGATTTCGCCGGCGTCAAAGTCGAAAAAGTCGAAGATTACAAAGCCCAAACCACCAAGCTTGCTGATGGGACGACCACACCGATCGACATGCCAGTTTCTGACGTGTTGAAGTACGTGATGGCTGATGGTACTTGGATCGCCATTCGCCCATCTGGCACTGAACCAAAAGTGAAGTTCTATGTTGGCACCAGCGCCGATACCAAAGACGCTGCTGACAAGAAACTAGCTGATTTTGAAGCCGCTTTGGACGCATTCCGCACTGAATAAGTGAATTCAGGCGCTTTGATCGTGATGATCAAAGCGCTTTTTTTTGTGCCCTCAGCGCGGGTATTTGTGCCCGTTCTTTTTGATCCAACGAAGTGGTCGTCAAAATCAGCGCAAAAAATAGGCACTGATTCAACGCTTGGTTGAAAAAGTGCCCACTACACCAATTTAGGTGCCTTAGTTTACGTCTGTGAAGTGTCACCGCTTAGTGCGGTCACACGTTGTCATGCCCGTGGGCACTCCTTCGGCCACAGCCCAAAACGCACTGTGGGTAAAACATGGCGCAGGTGGATCCCGGGTTTTGCACAATCCGACGCATCGCGGGGAACGGTCGTATAACCAAGTCGGGAGAGTCATTGGACGAAACTGCGCGACAGTGGTCTCAATGCTCAACTTGTGTTGGTCGATCGATACAGGCGATGGGTCGCTTCTGTGACTCACTTTTGCCGGAGTGTAATCTGACTAGTTTCTTCGGTACGCCAGCGCTCTTAGGTCCCACGGAAATCATATCACCACGCTACGGCCCCATGGTGACTTTGCTGCCACAAAGCTTGTGCGATGTACCTAACCGCCTTGCTTTGCTTCGTGCTTTTCCTCAACAAAAGGTACCTGCTCTTACGTTTGCTTTTGTTGAGACATGCAGTATAGCACCTTAGTTTTAAAAATGCAAGCGCTTTTTTAAAAACCAAAGAAACCGCCAAAAAAGCCAGGACTGAAAAGCGTCCTGACTTCAAGAAAGCTATTTGGCTTTGTTGGTCGTGCCTTGGTAGCTGAATAAGCTGTTTGGTTCATAATGGAGATTTTTGACATTGGTGTTGGTCAAATGCGCAGTGCCCCATTGATAAACTGGGATGACGCCAACGTTTTTGGTGAGGATCTGATCGGCTTTGACCATATCGTTCCAACGCTTGGTTGGGTTAGTGGCGTCAGTGGTATTGGAAGCTTTGACTAACGCATCATATTCCTTGTTGCTGTATTTACCAGGATAAGCACTGTAGGCTTGGGTAAAGGTGTTTAAGAAGTTGACAGCATCTGGGAAGTCAGCAGCCCATTCGCCGATGGTCATATCATATTGCCCAGTGTGGCTTTCTTGGATCCAAGTTTTTTGAGGGACTAAGCGCGCGGTGACGTTGACACTTAAGCCGTTTTCTTTGGTGCCGAGTTTCTCAAAGGCAGCTTGCAGGTATTCAACTGCGGCAGTGTCGCCAGCGGTGTTATCGGATAACAGCGTGAAGTTGAGTTGCTTTTGGCCGACTTCCTTCATCCCTTCAGCAAAAAGCGTGCGGGCTTTCTTTAAGTCGTAAGTGGTGTATTGTTCATAGCCTTTAGCGGCAACTTTGCCGAAATCTTGGCCAGTTTTGTCGTTATAATACATGCCAGTTGGCACGACAGTTTTCGCTGGTTTGGAGCCGTCACCTAAGACTTTGGAAATAAAGTTGTCGCGATCAATGGCGATCGAGAAGGCTTCGCGGATCTTTTGGTTTTGGAAGGCTTTGATCTTTTGCGACATGCCTAAGTACGTGAGGTAGCTTTGTTGCACGGTGTTGTAGCTGGGTTTATTTTTGGCGGCTAACGCGTCGTTGCCAGTGACGGTGACGTCGTCGAGTTTGCCTGTGTTGAACAAACTGGTGGCAGTGGAATTGGATTTGACCACTTGATATTTCAAGGTGTTGAGCTTGTAGGCCTTGGCATTCCAGTAACTGTTGTTTTTCGTTTCACTCCAGTTGTCATCAGAACCAGACCAAGAGTTGAGCTTGTAAGGCCCGTTGAACGTCAAATACTTGGAGCTGGTGGCATACTTCTTGCCGACTTTTTGGACGAATGATTTTTCCACTGGGTTGAAAGTGACCAAACCGATCATTTTTTGGAAATACGGCATCGCGTGATCCAAATGAACGATGAAGGTGTATTTGCCTTGGGCTTCAACGCCTAATGTCGACGGCTTCTTTTTGCCAGCGGCGATGGCGTCAGCGTTGGTGATCCCGCTCATGATATATGCGTAAGGAGACTTGACGGATGGCGTCACCACGCGTTGCCAAGCATAAACAAAGTCAGCAGCGGTGACTTCTTTGCCATCGCTCCATTTGGCACCATGGCGCAAGTGGAAAGTGTAAGTTTTTTGATCTTTAGAAATCGTAGGCATGGTTTTGGCCATGTCTGGTTCCAGCTTCTTATTGTTGTAACGCAGTAATCCTGACATCGTGTCGGAAATCGTTTGGCCAGAAGTTGGGTCGGTCATGACAGCAGAATCCATGGTGGCGATGACGTCTGGGGTCATGCGCGCCAAGGTTTGTTTAGAACTGGCGGTTTTGTTACCACAAGCGGCAAGCAAGATCGTCATTGACGTGGCAAATAAAGTGGTGACAATTTTTTTGTTCATAAGCACAGCCTCGTTAATTAGAATTAAATTAGAATTGCAATGTAAATCATTTTAATTCATAATGGTCTCTAATACAAGGCTAAGTTTCTTCACAATTAACTGGGCCAAGTCGTTGGGAAAGCTTAGTTTCTGCTATCAATTTCTGGAGGTCATTCTCATGAAAATCACTAAAATCGAAACGTTTCGTCAACAAGTCGAATTAAATGAACCATTCAAGATCTCATTTCGCACGATCACCGCAGTGGATACCTTGATCGTCAAAGTTTCAACGGATACTGGACTGGTCGGCTTCGGGGAAGCCAGTCCTTTGGAGCAAGTCACTGCCGAAAGCGTGGATACGGAACAAGTGGCGCTGGACTTTTTTGCCGATTTATTAGTCGGTAGCGATCCTTGTGCGATCGAAGCATTACATACCAAAATGGACAGCGCGCTGGCAGGCCACACTGCGGCTAAAGCCGGCATCGACATCGCCTGTTTTGATCTGTTAGGCAAACAAGCTGGCTTGCCCCTTTGGAAGTTACTTGGTGGCAATGCCAATCAAATCGTCAGTGACGTCACTTTAGGGATCGAATCGCCGCAAAAAGCCGCCCAAGATGCTAAAAAGTGGGTTGCTGAAGGCTTCACCGAGTTGAAATTAAAAGTTGGCGTAGATGATCAAAGTGACTTGGCGACGGTCAAAGCCGTGCGCGAAGCTGTCGGCCCTGACATCGACTTGCGCGTTGATGCCAACCAAGCGTGGAGCGCCAAACATGCCATTGAGATGATGAAGCGCTTCGGTGATCTGGTGTCGGCAGTGGAACAACCACTGCCTGCCGATGATACCAGTGACTTGGCATTGGTGCGCGCCAATATTGATCAACAATTAATGGTCGATGAATCGGTACACTCCGCAAAAGATGCGATGAAGATCGTCGCCGCTGGTGGCACTGATCTGATCAATATCAAATTACAAAAATCTGCTGGCTTATGGGGGGCCACGCAGATCAATGCGGTGGCTGAAAGTGCTGGCGTGAATACGATGCTGGGTTGCATGTTGGAAACCAAAGTGGGTTTGACGGCGGCGGTACATTTTGTCGCGGCCCACAAAAATGTACATTTTGCAGACCTTGATGGGTTCTTGACCTTTAAAGCGCCAGCTTGGTTACATGGTGGTTTTGACAATGTTGGGGGTGTTTACACCTTGTCTGATGAACCAGGCCTTGGCATGACGATCGATTTATAGGAGGGCGCCATGACCAAATTCGCCTATTATAATGCAGGGTTGCACTTGGCAGATTTTGTGGTGACGCCAAACCAGCTGCAAGTTCAAGCTTGGGATGCAAAACAACCCGTTGCGCTGGATGACGCCCAAGACGCTTATTATGTGGCGCGCATGGGGATCAGTCCCAAAACGATCCTCAGTCAGTGGCAACGCCAAGATTTTACACTTCCTGAAGGCGACTCCTTTACCACCACTTGGGGTGCTGACTACCAACAAGCCGATGCGCATTACTGGTTGAATCGCAAGGCCAAACCCGCAGTCGATTTGGTGGTAGCCGACCAGCACGTGATCGGCTTTCAGATCACGGTGCGCAACGCCAATATCATTTTAGCGACAGCCCAAGCTTTGCCATATACCGCGTACGCTGACTGGCAAAACGCTGACATGTTGCAAAAACCGTTGCCGATCACCAAAAAAGACGTGACCATGGCCATGCCTGATGGGGTGAAATTAGCTGCGACAGTGATCTTGCCAGCCGGTGACATCACGCCACGTAGTACGATCTTGACGCGCACGCCTTATGGTCGCCAAATGTTTGTGCCAGATCATGAGCGGTTTGCCCATCGGGGGTATGCTGTGGTGTGCCAAGATGTGCGCGGTCGCGAAGATTCGCAAGGCCAATGGCAGCCGATGCAATATGAAAAAGCTGATGGCGATGCGACATTGGATTGGATCGCCGCGCAACCTTGGAGCAATGGCCGCGTGGGGATGATCGGCGGCTCTTATGGTGGCTATGTGCAATGGGCCGCAGCCGCCAGTGGCAATCCGCATTTACAAGCGCTGGTGTCGATGGTGACTGCCGGCGGGCCATTTACTGACGTCTTTTTCCATAATGGCGTACCTAACGCTGGGATCATTGCGTGGTATTTTGCGGTAGAATCGCAACGCTTCACTCCAGAAAAAATGGTGCGCGATGATTGGGATCAGTTGTTGGCAGTGCGCCCGTTGACTGAAATTCCAGTCGTTGGGTTAGGCCATCATATCGCCGGCTGGGATGAATTGCGGCGCCATCAAGTGTTTGATGACTGGCTACAAGCCATGGATTGGCAATCTTTTGCCGATAAGATCAAGGTGCCTGCGCTGATCCAAAGCGGCTGGTTTGATGATGACGGCATCGGCACCACCGAAGCGTTGCGCGTTACTGCCGGCTATCCAGCTGGCGCTCGCAAGGTGATCTTAGGCCCGTGGCTGCATGGGGGCAATGCCCAATATGACGTCGGGCCGATCCACTTAGGCCCAAGCGGCTTGCGGCATGATATCGACTTGCAACACATGCGCTGGTTTGATCACCAGTTGAACCATGTCCAAAATGGCATCGATCAAGAAGCACCAGTGGATTATTACACCGTTAACTCGGATGAATGGAAAACGGCGGATAACTTTCCGCCAAGCAATACCACGGCCACCACTTGGTATTTGGATCCGGCCACGGCGGGGTTACAACCAGTGGTCGGCGCAAACGGGTCGCAACAGTTTGATTACGATCCCAAGCACCCCACACCACAGCTGATCTCCGTTTCCGATAACGAATTTGAAACACCAAATGATTATGCCCAAGTGGAACAAGGCCCAGACGTCACCAGCTTTACCAGCCCAGTGTTGGCAAAGGCGTTGACCATCACTGGTTGGTTTGACGTCGACTTTTATGCTAGCTCTTCTGCGGTCAATACGGATTGGGCTGTGCGGTTAGTGGATGTGACCCCAGATGATCGCGCGATCAATATCGCCGATATGATCATGAATGCCACCCATCGCGACGGGCTAAAAACGTCCAAACCATTAGTACCAGGTGACGTGTACCGATTCCACATCCAAACGCAAAAAACTAGCTACAAGTTGTTGCCAGGGCATGCATTGCGGTTGGATTTTGCCAGTGCGATGGCAGGGTTGACCTTTCCTAACAGTAACTTAGCGGCAGGGTATGATTCCAAAGAAACTGTGATCGCGCATCAAACGATCTACGGTGGGAAAACTTATCCGTCTGCGGTGCATTTTACCGTTGAATCTTGATGGGTTTGTAAACGTCTCGTGAAGCGAGGCGTTTTTTTATAGCGTCACGCGTTGCGGCTTGCGGCGACGCTTTCAACATGCTACCATAGATGAAATTTTAAGCAAAAATCAGGAGGCCGGCATTATGGGGATGCATCAGTACATTCAAGGGTTGAACAACTTGGAAACATTGCGGCGGGCACCAGGATTTTTCAAATATGCGGAGCACTCAGTCGCCGCGCATAGCTTCAAAGTCGCCGAAATCGCGCAAATGTTAGGCGACATCGAAGAACACGCCGGCAACACGGTCAACTGGCAGCGGCTGTATGAAAAAGCCTTGAACCACGACTATACCGAACGCTTCATCGGCGACATCAAAACGCCGGTGAAATACGCCACCCCAGAATTGCGGGCGATGCTGGCTGATGTAGAAGACAAAATGACGGAAAACTTCATTCAAGATGAAATTCCGGCTGAATACCAAGCGGTTTATCGACGGCGGCTAGCTGAAGGCAAAGATGATACGTTAGAAGGGGAATTGTTGTCGATCTCTGATAAAGTCGATTTGTTATATGAAGCGTTTGGGGAAATCGAAAAAGGCAACCCAGAGCGCGTTTTCGTCAATATTTACACGGAAAGCTTGACGGTGATCGCCAGTTTCAACCAGCGACCTAGCGTGAAATATTTTATGGCGAAGATCTTGCCGGATATGTTGAATGAAGAATTTGCCGATCGCGACATGCTGACCAAGCTGACGCGTGCGATCATGAAGCATTAGCCATGAAAAAACTCAAAAATTGGCTGATCGGCATCGTGGTGGCGTTGGCAGTATTGGCCATCGGTGGCCAATTGTATCTCAAAGCGGCCGCCCATGCCCCCAGTCCAGCTGCTGCCGAAGCACAAAAGCAAGGTGTCGAGAAAAATGGCGTGTTATATTTTGGCAAACGCACAGCTAAAACGACTGTCGTGGTATATCCAGGCGCGTTAGTCGATCCTGGCGCTTACAGTATTTGGGCGCTGAAAGTCGCCAAAGCCGGCTATCGCGTGGCAATCGTCAGCTTTCCTGATGACTTGGCAGTGTTGAATCCAAACGCGGCAGCATCAGTGGTGAAGTCCGGTCATTATGTGATCGGCGGCCACTCGTTAGGCGGGGTGATGGCCAGCCGGTTTGCGGCCAAGCATCCTCAAGGGCTTCAAGGCGTGTTTTTCCTAGCCAGTTATCCTGACGCCAAAGGCAAGTTAAGCGGCCATGTGCCAGTGTTGTCGCTAACGGCTAGTCGCGATGGGGTGTTGAATATTGACGCTTGGCGCAAAGCCAAAGCCAATTTGCCGACGGCGGCTCAATATGTGCAACTGGCAGGTGGCAATCATGCCGGTTTTGGTAGCTATGGCAAACAATCTGGAGATCACTCAGCCACGATCTCCAATGCGGCGCAACAACGCCTTGTCGCCAAGACCTTGATTGCCTGGCTGAAAACCTTGGATTAACTGGGCCAGAGGCATTCAAATCAGCTTGACGCATGTGTTAATATTTAGAAGTTAAGCACTGGAAAGAAGGGAAACTCATGGCCAAATATACGGTTGAATTGTCTGCAGAAGACCTGCAAATGATCAAAGACTGCCACGCTAAAAACCCATCCATCATGCATGCGATGGACAATGCCAAAGAAAGCAAATAAGTACGGCTTTTTCTAACTCTCAGTTAGCGAAAGTATGTTCGCTGTGGTAAAATAGATGCAGTCCAAAAGTCGGCTTAGTTCCGACTTTTTTTTCGCGAGGAGGAAGTTGCATGATTGAGCGCATGGCAGACCGCAAGTTTGAATTGGTATCACCATATAAACCCGCTGGGGATCAGCCCCAAGCCATTGAAAAGCTGACACAAGGCTTTTTGAATGGGGAAAAAGAGCAGATCCTGCTAGGGGCCACTGGCACAGGGAAAACGTTTACCATGTCCAATGTGATCGCCAATTTAAACAAGCCCACGTTGATTTTGTCGCATAACAAAACCTTAGCTGGACAATTATATGGGGAGTTCAAAGAATTCTTCCCACATAATGCTGTTGAGTATTTTGTTTCCTATTATGACTACTACCAACCAGAAGCCTATGTGCCCAGCTCCGATACTTACATCGAAAAAGATTCTGCCATTAACGACGAAATCGATAAGTTGCGTCATTCGGCAACCAGTGCGTTACTAGAACGCAATGACGTGATCGTGGTGGCGTCAGTGTCGTCGATTTTTGGGTTAGGGTCACCAACTGAATATCGCGATCACGTGCTATCACTGCGCGTCGGGATGGAAATCGATCGCAACACGTTGTTGCGGCAATTAGTCGATATCCAATTTGACCGCAATGATATCGATTTTCAACGCGGGCGCTTCCGCGTGCGTGGGGATGTCGTGGAGATCTTCCCTGCCAGCCGCGATGATCACGCCATTCGCGTCGAATTTTTCGGCGATGAGATCGATCGGATCGTCGAAGTTGATGCGTTGACGGGTGAAGTGGTGGGTTCGCGCCAACATGTGTCCATTTTCCCAGCGACGCACTTTATGACCTCAGAAGATCAACTTGAAGAAGGCATCAAACGTATCGCCGCCGAGCTTGATGACCGCTTGCAGGAATTACGCGGTGAAGGCAAGTTGCTAGAAGCTGAGCGCTTGGAGCAGCGCACCAATTATGATCTGGAAATGTTGCGGGAAATGGGTTATACCAGCGGCATTGAAAACTATTCGCGCCACATGGAAGGCCGCAAAGCTGGCGAGCCGCCATTTACGCTACTTGATTTCTTCCCCAAAGACTTCAACATCATGGTCGATGAATCCCATGTCACCATGCCGCAGATCCGCGGGATGTATAACGGCGACCGCGCGCGTAAGCAAACGTTGATCGATTATGGCTTCCGTTTGCCTTCAGCGCTAGATAATCGGCCATTGATGCTCAACGAATTTGAAAAGCATGTCAAGCGCATTTTGTATGTGTCCGCCACGCCTGGCCCTTATGAACTTGACCGCGTGCCGAAAAAAGACATTGCTGAGCAGATCATTCGCCCGACTGGCTTGTTGGATCCAGTGATCGAAGTGCGGCCGATCATGGGCCAAATCGATGACTTGGTATCTGAGATCAATGAACGCATCGAGAAAAAAGAGCGCGTTTTTGTCACCACTTTGACCAAGAAAATGGCCGAAGACTTGACGGATTACCTCAAAGAACTTGGTATTCATGTGCGTTATTTGCATTCAGATATCAAAACCCTAGAACGCACGCAGATCATTCGCGACTTGCGCTTAGGCAAGTTCGATGTGTTGATCGGGATCAACTTGTTGCGAGAAGGGATCGATGTGCCAGAAGTATCGTTGATCGCGATTTTGGATGCGGATAAAGAAGGCTTTTTGCGCGCTGAACGCTCCTTGATCCAAACCATTGGTCGTGCCTCGCGGAACAGTCATGGGAAAGTCATTATGTATGCGGATAAAATGACGGACTCGATGAAAGCAGCGATTTCTGAAACCAAACGCCGGCGCAGTATCCAAGAAAAGTTCAACCAAGAACATGGCATCACCCCCACGACCATTATCAAACCGATCCGCGATGCGATCACTTCAGTGGACACCAAAGACGTCACCAATGGCGATAAGGATAAGAGTTTTGCTGAAGTGGACTTGAAGGATATGACCAAAAAAGAGCGTGCCGCTTTGGTGGCCAACTTGGAAGGGCAAATGCAAGCTGCCGCCAAGAAATTGGACTTCGAACAAGCCGCAACGTTACGTGATACGATTTTAGAATTGAAAGCAGGCATGTAAATTGGCAAATGACAAAATTGTGATCCATGGCGCCCGCGCCCACAACTTAAAAGACGTTGACGTCACCATTCCCCGCAACAAATTAGTCGTGATGACCGGTTTGTCTGGCTCTGGCAAGTCCAGCTTGGCGTTTGACACCTTGTATGCAGAAGGCCAACGCCGCTATGTGGAAAGCTTGTCCGCTTACGCGCGGCAATTCTTAGGCCAAATGGACAAACCTGATGTCGATTCGATCGACGGTTTAAGCCCAGCGATTTCCATCGACCAAAAAACCACTTCGAAAAATCCGCGGTCAACTGTCGGCACGGTCACTGAGATCAACGACTATTTGCGCTTGCTTTGGGCGCGCATCGGTCATCCGATCTGTCCAAACGATGGCACCCCGATCACGAGCCAATCCGTTGAACAAATGGTCAACCGCGTGCAACAGCTGGAAGAACGCAGCCGCATTCAGATCTTAAGTCCGATCGTGCGCCACAAAAAAGGCGCCCATAAGAAAGTCTTGGAGAAGATCGTGCGGGAAGGCTATGTGCGCATGCGCGTTGACGGCGAAGTGATGGATGCCAACGCTGACTTTGAAATGGACAAAAACAAAAATCACGATATCGATATCGTGATCGACCGCATCGTGGTCAAACATGGCGATGCCGACAATCGCAGTCGCTTGTTTGATTCTTTTGAAGCCGCATTGCGCTTAAGTGAAGGTTACGCCACAGTGGATGTCATTGGCGGCAAACCGTTAGTCTTTTCAGAACATTTTGCCTGCCCGATTTGTGGGTTTACCATCGGCGTATTGGAACCGCGCTTGTTTTCTTTCAATGCGCCATTTGGGGCTTGCCCAGAATGTGATGGGCTGGGGATGAAGCTGGATGTGGATGTCGACTTGGTGATCCCAGATCGCAGCTTGACCATTGCCCAAGGCGCCGTGGCCCCTTGGAGTTCGGCGACGGCCAATTATTATCCGTCGATGTTGCGTCAAGCTTGCGCGGCTTTTGGCGTGCCAATGGACAAACCTTGGCAAGACTTGACCAAAGCGCAACAAGACTTGGTGTTATATGGCTCTAAAGGCAAGGAATTTCACTTCCACGCGGATTCCGATTTCGGCGTTAAAGATGTGGATGCGCCGTTTGAAGGGGTCATCAACAACGTCCAACGCCGCTATCACTCCAACAACTACGCCTTTGGCTCAGATCAAATGCGCCAATACATGACCGCTTTGCAATGCCCAGTGTGCCATGGCAAGCGCTTGAATCGCCAAGCTTTAGCGGTGAAAGTTGAAGGCCAAGATATCGCCCAAGCATCTGACTTGTCGATCAAAGACGCGATCCCATTTTTCCAAAGCATTCAGTTGTCTGAAAGCGAAAAGCTCATCGCCCAACCGATCGTTAAAGAAGTCAACGACCGCTTAAGCTTTTTGCAAAACGTTGGCTTGGATTATTTGACCTTGAGCCGCTCTGCTGGCACCTTGTCTGGTGGCGAAGCCCAACGCATTCGCTTGGCCACGCAAATCGGCTCGAATTTATCTGGTGTGTTATACATTCTAGATGAGCCGTCGATCGGTTTGCATCAACGCGACAATGACCGCTTGATCCGCTCGTTGAAAAAAATGCGTGACCTAGGCAATACCTTGATCGTGGTGGAACATGATGAAGACACGATGTTAGCGGCGGATTACTTGATCGATGTCGGCCCTGGCGCTGGTGACAACGGCGGGCGCATCATGGCTGCCGGCACCCCAAAGCAAGTGATGCGCTCGCGCAAGTCACTGACTGGGCAATATTTGTCTGGCAAGAAGTTCATTCCCGTGCCAGAAACCCGGCGCAGCGGCAACGGCAAAAAGATCACCGTGTTAGGTGCACAAGATCACAATTTGAAAAACATCGATGTGGACTTTCCGCTAGGTGAATTCGTGGCAGTGACTGGCGTATCCGGCTCAGGTAAGTCAACGTTGGTCAATTCGATTTTAAAACGGGCTTTGGCCCAAAAGCTGTATCGCAATTCAGCTAAACCCGGGAAATATGCTGGCATCAAAGGGTGGGATCAAATCGAAAAGTTAGTCGATATCGATCAAAGTCCGATCGGCCGAACCCCGCGGTCTAACCCAGCGACTTATACTGGCGTGTTCAACGATATTCGCGCGCTGTTTGCTCAAACCAATGAAGCCAAGTTGCGCGGCTACACGCAAGGACGGTTCTCTTTTAATGTCAAAGGTGGCCGCTGTGAAAATTGTAAAGGCGACGGCATCATTAAAATCGAAATGAACTTCTTACCAGATGTGTATGTGCCTTGCGAAGTGTGCCATGGCAAACGCTACAATTCTGAAACGTTGGAAGTCACCTATAAAGGCAAGTCGATCGCTGATGTGTTGGACATGACCATTGACGAAGCAGTGAAGTTCTTCGCCCCGATCCCTAAGATCGCGCGCAAATTGCAAACCATCATTGATGTGGGCTTAGGCTATGTCACCATGGGCCAATCTGCCACCACGTTGTCTGGTGGGGAAGCGCAGCGCATGAAGTTAGCCTCAGAACTGCAAAAGCTGTCCACGGGCAAAAACTTCTATATTTTAGATGAACCGACGACTGGTTTGCACACGGATGACATCAAGCGCTTGTTAGGCGTGTTGCAACGCTTAGTCGATGAAGGCAATACGGTGTTGGTGATCGAACATAACTTAGACGTCATCAAAACGGCTGACTGGCTGATCGATCTCGGCCCAGAAGGTGGCGACGGCGGTGGGACAGTGATCGCCACTGGCACCCCAGAACAACTGGCAGACGTTAAAGCGTCATACACCGGCAAGTACTTAAAGCCGATTTTACAACGTGATAAAGCCCGCATGGCGGCGTTAGCAAAATAGTTTCGCAACTGGCGCCTTGGCGTCACCGATTTGGTGGCCTCAAGGCGTTTTGGCGTATCGGGAAAATCATTTCCTGCCACGGCGAATTTTCGGGTATAATAAAGGCAACATAGAAAGCAGGTGCGAGATGTTTAATCGAACGCAAATGGGGTTTGATTTGGGCGAATTTATTACTGGGATCGCCTTATTGATCGGTTCTGTCGTCATGTTGCGCAATCCTGGCGCAACGATGATGACATTGAGTTTCATTTTCGCCATTATTGCCATTATTCGTGGGATCGCGACGTTGGCCGCTTTTCCTAAATTACACGACTTAACTGGCGGCTTGGCTTGGGTATCAGGCGTCGCTGGGGTCATCGACGTATTGGTCGGAATCTTGTTTTTGTTCAACTTGGAATCTGCCGTGATCGCGGTGGCGTATGTGTTTGCCGCTTGGTTTTTGATCGACAGTATCGCCAATTTGTTAAACGCTGGCCACTTGCGGCAAGCTGGGACGTTGTGGTTTGTGATCAACTTGATCTTAGACATCGTGTCGGTGTTGATCGCGTTATTATTCGTGATGCAACCAGTGATCTCAGCTGTGGGGATGGTCACTTTATTGGCCATGTTTTTTGCCGTTTGGGGCGTCAATGCGATCATCATCGCGTTTGCCCGGCGCAACATTTAAGGTTGTCGCAAGCTCGCCACGGGCTTGCGTTTTTATTTGCTGTCGTGTCGTCAGAAAATAAACACATGCCGGGCGTGCCACTGACACGCCCGGCATGTTATACTAGTCAAAGCAACGCATGAGGAGGAATAATATGGCCGATCAGCCCTTGAATTTAGTGGTCATCACTGGGATGTCTGGCGCCGGTAAAACTGTGGCCGTGCAAGCCTTTGAAGATCTCGGTTATTTTTGTGTCGACAACATGCCACCTGCATTGTTGCCAAAATTTGGGGAATTACTCAAAGAATCAGGCAAAATCACCAAAGTTGCGCTGGTCGTTGATCTGCGGGCGCAAGCTTTCTATGACCAAGTGATCGACATGCTGGCCAACCTTGATTCCACTGCCTTTGTCACCTCCCAGATCCTATTTTTAGACGCGACAGACGAAGAATTGGTGTCGCGGTATAAAGAGACCCGTCGCAGTCACCCGCTGGCGATGGAAGGGCGGTTGATGGATGGTATTCACAAAGAACGCGAATTGTTGACCGAATTGCGTAACCGCGCGCAAGTGGTGATCGATACCACTAACTTAAGCCCGCGGCAACTGCGCGAGAAACTGTTTGTCACCTTTAAATCTGCTGAACATCCGACTTTCCACTTGGAAGTGATGAGCTTCGGCTTTAAATATGGCTTGCCGATCGACGCTGACATTGTCATGGATGTGCGCTTTTTGCCCAATCCGTATTATGTGCCAGAATATCGGCAAAAAACTGGCTTGGAAAAGCCGGTTTATGATTACGTGATGGACAACCCGCAAGCCGAATCGTTCTATCAAAAATTCTACGTGATGTTAGCGGAGATCATGCCGCAATACCAACAAGAAGGCAAAACTGCTGTCACCATCGCCATTGGCTGTACCGGCGGGCAACACCGCTCAGTGGCTTTTGCTGAACGTGTGGGGCATGCGTTTGAAGCGGCATACCCAGTGGATATCACGCATCGCGACATCAATAAACGCAAAGCGACGGTGAACCGCTCATGAGTGCAAACGGAACGAAAATTATTCGTGTCATTCGCGGCCGGCGTCCTAAAGTCGTGGTTATCGGCGGCGGTACTGGTTTGCCAGTGATCGTCAAAGCCTTGCATGAACAAGACGCTGACGTCACGGCAGTCGTTACAGTGGCAGATGACGGCGGCTCTAGCGGCGTCATCCGCAACTACATCAACGTCGTGCCACCTGGTGATATCCGCAATGTGTTGTCTGCGTTGGCAGATATGCCAAGCGTTGAGCGGGATGTGTTTCAGTATCGCTTTAACTCCAATGATGCGTTTTTCTCCGGACATGCGATCGGTAATTTGATCATTGCCGCATTGTCGGAAATGAAAGGCGGCATTTTCCCAGCGATCCAAGCATTGTCACAAATGCTGCATGTCGATGGGCATGTTTACCCAGCATCGAACACGCCGTTGACCTTGCATGCCGAGTTTACTGACGGCACCACTCAAGCTGGGGAAGCGGAGATCTCTGCGGCTGGCAAAACCATTCAGCGCATCCATGTGGAAGAAACTGATCCCAATGACCACTCGCAACCGCGCGCCGAGCAAGAAGTGATCGACGCGATCATGGCGGCTGATGTGGTGGTATTAGGGCCTGGGTCGCTGTTTACCAGCATTTTGCCAAACTTAATGATCAAAAACCTTGGCGACGCTGTGAAAAAAACCCAAGCGGAAGTGATCTACATCGTCAACATCATGACGCAAAAAGGTGAAACCGAAAACTTCACCGACGCCCAACATGTGCAAGTGTTGCATGATCATTTAGGCGAAGCGTTTGTTGATACGGTGTTGGTCAACATTTCCCCAGTGCCGGCAGATTACTTAGATCGTCAGCGCTACAACGAAATTTCTAGTCCGGTGAAATCCGATTACGCCGCTTTACGCAAAATGGGTTGCCGCGTGATCTCGGCGGACTTTTTGAAGTTGCGCGATCGCGGGGTGTTCCATGATGGGGATAAAGTCGCAGCAGAAATATTGAATTTAGCCTTTCAAGTTGGCACCATGAAAAAGAGGTGAGTAAATGGCGAGTTTTGCCAGTACCGTTAAAAAAGAACTGACGCAATTAGAAGTCCATCCTGAACATGCCAGAGCTGAGTTATCGGCTTTGATCCGTATGAACGGGTCATTAGGCATTTTGAATCATCAATTTGTCTTAAATGTCCAAACCGAAAATCCTGCCATTGCCCGCCGAATCTATGCGCTGTTGAAACAAGTCTATCAAGTGGAAGCCAACTTGATCGTCCGGCGCAAAATGAAGCTGAAGAAAAACAACCAGTATGTGGTGCGGCTGACTGCCAACGTCAATACGGTGTTGGAAGATCTCGACATTTTAGATCACGACGGTTTGTCGATCCAAACTGGCGTCGGGCCGAAAGTGATGAATGAGCCGCAACGCCGGCGTTCCTACTTACGCGGGGCCTTTTTGGCTGGCGGGTCGGTGAACAGTCCAGAAACATCGCGGTATCACTTGGAGATCTACTCTTTGTATCAAGATCACAATCAAGATATTTTGGCGATGATGAATGATTTTGGCTTGAACGCCCGCACGGTTGAGCGCCGCAGCGGCTACATCGTGTATTTGAAAGAAGCAGAAAAAATTGCTGACTTCTTGCAAGTGGTCGGCGCCACCAATGCGATGTTGAAGTTTGAAGATGTGCGCATCGTGCGCGACATGCGCAACTCGGTGAATCGCTTGGTCAACTGCGAAACCGCCAACTTAAACAAAACCGTTGACGCCGCACAACGCCAAATCGAAAACATCAATTATTTGCGGACACATGTCGGGTTGGATTCATTGCCAGAAAAGTTGCGAGAAGTCGCCGCTTTGCGCTTGGCGCATCCTGATGTGTCGTTGAAAGAATTAGGCGAAATGGTGCCCAGTGGGGCGATTTCGAAATCTGGGATCAACCACCGCTTACGCAAGTTGAATCAAATCGCAGAAGGCTATCAGCAACCGCAAGATGCATAATTGTGTATAACTTTTATATTAATCGTCTTTAGCTTACGCTGAAGGCAATTTTTTTGTCTGCAAGTGGTTTGCAGGGCGTAGATAATCGTGTACAATAGAACTTGATAAAGTCGAAATTATCGGTTTAGATATTCCAGAACTCGCATACTGAACGCACTTAGGAGGCATACTATGGTCGAACCCGTTTTATTGGATGAACAACTGTGCTTTTCAATTTATAAAGCGCAGAAACAATTCAACCACTTTTACACCCAAGCTTTGTCCAAGTATCATTTGACCTACCCGCAATACATCACGTTGTTGTCATTGTGGGAACACGGCACCATGTCGGTGAAACAAGTTGGTCAAACCTTGTCTTTGGACAGTGGCACCTTGACGCCATTGATGAAGCGCTTGGAAAAAGACGGCTGGATCAACCGCTCACGCTCATCAGTTGATGAACGCCGCGTAGATGTCTCCTTGACCCAAAAGGCTGAAGACTTGCGCGATGAGATCTACGCGCATGTGCAAAGCTGTGCGTCAAAAGTGGGCATGGACCCTGAACAATACAAAGCTGTCAAAGAAAGCGTCGATCAAGTCGATGCCAAGTTAATGTCAGTCGCTGATGGCGACTTGCGCTTTGACTAAAAAAAATCCCGCTACTGGCGGGATTTTTTGTCGGCTTGGGCAAAATAAAAACGCCTATTGCTAGGCGTTTTTGGTGGTCCTTTGATGCGCAGCCCGGGAGTCGAACCCGGATTTCGAGAACCGGAATCTCACGTGCGATCCATTACACTAACCGCGCAAGTACTTAATTATATTACGCGATTCCGGCAAGCATTGCAAGCAAAAATGCACCAAGGCAAAAGTTACGCGGTTTTAAGGTGGTGCCGGTTGTTAGCGTTACATATGACTATTATAGAAGCAAGCAAGTGGAGCCAGCGCAAGGCGCGATGATGCGCCCAATTTTTTCCGCAAATGAATCGTTAACGGACATTTTGTTCAGCCTCGACTTGTTTGGGCAAAAAGCTCGTTGCAAGGGGTAACTTTCATTCTCGGGTGGCGGCCAATGTGCTAGACTGACAGTAGCAAAAAAATATTTAATCTATGTTTGACCTTTTTTGACTAATAGCGTATGCTTAGCACTGTAATCAAATGAGTGCTAATACACACGCGATTAAAGGGAGGAATACTATGTTAGTACCAACAGTCGTTGAACAAACCAGTCGTGGCGAACGTGCCTACGACATTTACTCACGCTTACTCAAAGACCGGATCATCATGTTATCCGGTGAGATCAATGACCAAGTCGCCAACTCCATCATCGCGCAATTGCTGTTTTTGGATGCGCAAGATTCCGACAAGGACATTTATTTGTATATCAACAGTCCTGGTGGTGTGATCACTTCTGGCTTGGCGATCTTGGATACGATGAACTTGATCAAATCCGACGTCCAAACCATTGCCATTGGGATGGCGGCTTCCATGGCTTCCGTGCTGTTAGCAGCTGGGACCAAAGGCAAGCGCTTTGCCTTACCGCATTCTGAAGTGTTGATTCATCAGCCATTAGGTGGCGCTCAAGGCCAACAAACTGAAATCGAGATCGCCGCTGAACAGATCTTAAAGGCGCGTTTAAGCTTAAACAAGATCTTGTCTGATGCCACTGGCAAAGACATGGATACCATTAAAGCTGACACGGAACGTGATCACTACTTGACGGCGCAAGAAGCCAAGGATTATGGTTTGATCGACGATATTTTGGTTCAAAAAGCCGATCAAAAGTAATTGAACAGTAAGCTAAGCGAGACGTCTGCGGATGCCTCGCTTTTTTCATGTCAAAAGCCTTAAAATAAAATGGTTTACCCCATTGATATAGATTTCGGTTAGCCGAAGATGAAAACCCAGTGAGAGAAAAACCGAACGCTTTCACAAAAATGTGGCAAAAACTTGACAACGAAAACCCTTGCATCGCGAATAAGCTGGGGATTTATGGCCAAAGCATTCCATTTGTGTGAAAGCGTGCGCGTTTGCAAGTAAATTGCTTGCACGCTTTTTCAGGGATTGGTATAATGATGACGTTGGTAAGGGAGTACAGCTTGTGTCTGAGATTCCTAATTTTTTTGCCTGACATGGGTCGCCATACGACTACGTTGGACAGACAACGACCCACAGAAGAAGGATACGACATGCAATCTGAATTCGCCTGGATCGAAGCAATCGCACCGGATCTTGTCGGCGTGGTCACCAAACGGTATCAGATTCTGCAATACATTAACTGGTTAGCGCCAGTTGGTCGGCGCACCTTGGCTGATCAAATGAAAACCTCTGAGCGGGTCTTGCGCACCGAAACGGATTTCTTACGCCAACTCGGTTTGATCGAAACTTCAAAGTCAGGCATGGTCCTGACTGGCAAAGGTCTGGACGTGTTCAAAGGTTTGGAACAACTGATGAATCAGCTACTCGGCTTCAAAGAAGACGAAAAGCGCTTAGCCGCCAAACTCGGCATCGATCATTGTTTGATCGTTAACGGGGATGCGGATCAAAGCGTGCGCGTCCTTGATGAAATGGGCAAGCTGTTGGATTCGACCATGCAAGTGGTGTTGCCAGCCGGACGCCTCACGGTTGCGGTGATGGGTGGCTCGACCATGGCACGGATCGCCAGCCAATTGACCTATAAGCTGTCAGCCGGACGCGAATTGACTTTCGTGCCAGCACGCGGTGGGGTCGGTGAAGCAGTCGCGATCCAAGCCAATTCCGTCGCCGCGAGCATGGCGGAGGCGACAGATAGCCAGTTTAAAGTGTTGTACATTCCTGAAAACGTGAGTGAGCAAACTTACCAACCACTTTTAAAAGAACCTGCCGTTCAAGAAGTGTTACAAAAGATTGACAATGCGCAGGTCGTGATTCATAGTATAGGTGATGCATTGGTGATGGCAAAACGTCGCGCCATGCCACCAGATGCCTTAAAGAAATTGCAAGCACACCATGCAGTTTCTGAAACCTTTGGGACATTCTTCAATGCCCAAGGGGAGGTCATTTACAAGATCCCAAGAATCGGATTAACGATCCCGGATCTTGATCATATCCCGTATGTGTTTGCCGTTGCCGGTGGCCGTTCCAAAGGCCCTGCGATCGCCGCATACATGCACTCCGCACCGAGTCGAACGTGGTTGATCACGGACGCCGGTGCTGCAAATTCGATTTTAACTGGGGAAACCCGTTAGAATAAAACTCTTTATTTCCTAAAGGAGGAAATTTTAGCATGACTGTTAAAATTGGTATCAATGGTTTCGGCCGCATCGGTCGTTTAGCTTTCCGTCGCATCTTCGAATTAGGCACTAAGAGTGACGACATCGAAGTTGTTGCAATCAACGACTTGACCAGCCCAGCAATGTTGGCTCATCTGTTGAAGTACGACTCCACTCATGGCACTTTCCCGGGCGAAGTTTCCGCGACCGACAACGGTATCGTTGTTAACGGTAAGGAATACCGCGTCTATGCTGAACCACAAGCTCAAAACATTCCGTGGGTTAAGAACGACGGCGTTGAATACGTCCTCGAATGTACTGGTTTCTACACTTCTGCTGAAAAGGCCCAAGCTCACTTGGATGCCGGCGCACAACGTGTATTGATCTCTGCACCTGCTGGTAAGATCCGCACTATCGTCTACAACGTTAACGACCAAGACTTAACTGCTGACGACAAGATCGTTTCCGCCGGTTCTTGCACGACTAACTGCCTTGCACCTATGGCCTACTTCTTGAACCAAGAATTTGGTATCGAAGTTGGTACTATGACCACTGTTCATGCTTACACTTCCACCCAAATGCTTTTGGACGGTCCTGTACGCGGTGGTAACCTCCGTGCTGCTCGTTCCGCTGCTGTGAACACTATTCCTCATAGCACTGGTGCCGCTAAGGCTATCGGTATCGTTATCCCAGAATTGAACGGCAAGCTGCAGGGCCACGCACAACGTGTATCTGTTGTTGACGGTTCTTTGACTGAATTGGTTTCCATCTTGAAGACCAAGAACGTTACTGCTGACCAAGTTAACGAAGCAATCAAGAAGCACACCGTAGACAACCCATCTTTCGGTTACAATGCTGACCAAGTTGTTTCCTCTGACATCATCGGCACCACTTACGGCTCCGTTTTCGATCCTACCCAAACTGAAGTTACCACTGCCGGTGACTATCAATTGGTTAAGACTGTTGCTTGGTACGACAACGAATATGGCTTCACTTGCCAAATGATCCGTACCTTGCTGAAGTTTGCTACTCTGTAATCTCTGATTACTAAGTAGGCTTCATGCGCTTTGAAGAGGGCGGAGGGAATTCTCCCTCCGCCCTTTTTGCTTGAACTGCACCGGGGTATTTTTTACCACGGTGTTTAGATGATCACACCAATTTCATGATTTGGTCATCTAAGCATCGTGGAAAAAATGCTGAATGGTGTTGTAATAAGATACATCCAATATTAGGAGGGTTTTATTCAATGGCGAAATTAATCGTTTCCGACTTGGACGTCAAGGACAAAAAAGTTCTCGTTCGTGTCGACTTCAACGTGCCGATCAAAAATGGTGTGATCGGTGATGACAACCGGATCGTGGCTGCATTGCCAACGATCCAATACATCATCGACAACAACGGTAAGGCGATCTTGTTCTCTCACTTAGGCCGCGTTAAGACCGAAGAAGACAAGAAAGAATTATCCTTGCGTCCAGTTGCAGAACGTTTAAGTGAATTACTTAAGAAGCCGGTTACTTTTGTACCAGCTACTCGTGGTAAAGAACTTGAAGATGCAATCGACAACATGAAAGACGGCGACGTTTTAGTTGTTGAAAACACGCGTTTCGAAGATCTTGACGGCAAGAAAGAATCCAAAAACGATCCTGAACTTGGCAAGTACTGGGCCAGCCTTGGCGACTTATTCGTCAACGATGCCTTTGGTACTGCGCACCGTTCACATGCTTCCAACGTTGGGATCTCTTCCAACATGCCACAAGCAGCTGCTGGCTTCTTGATGGAAAAGGAAATCAAGTTCTTAGGCGATGCAGTTGAAAACCCTAAGCACCCATTTGTTGCCATCTTAGGTGGCGCCAAGGTTTCTGACAAGATCGGCGTGATCTCCAACTTGATCGAAAAAGCTGACAAGATCTTAGTCGGTGGTGGGATGACTTACACCTTCTACGCAGCTAAAGGCTTGTCCATTGGTAAGTCCTTAGTTGAAACTGACAAGATCGACTTAGCTAAGCAGATCATTGCTGAAGCAGGCGACAAGTTAGTGCTGCCTGTTGACAACGTGGTCGCAACTGAATTCTCAAACGACGCCCCTCATAAGGTCGTTGAAGGTGACATTCCTGATGGCTACATGGCTTTGGATATCGGCCCTAAGTCTGTTGAAGACTTCAAAGCTGTATTGAAGACTGCCAAGACGGTAGTTTGGAACGGCCCTATGGGTGTGTTCGAAATGCCTAACTACGCCAAAGGCACTCTTGAAGTCGGCGAAGCACTTGGCGACTTGACTGATGCCACTACGATCATCGGTGGCGGTGATTCCACAGCTGCTGCTAAGCAACTTGGCATCGCACCTAAGATCACCCACATCTCCACTGGCGGTGGCGCTTCTCTTGAATACCTTGAAGGTAAGGAATTACCTGGTATCGCAGCTATCACCAACAAGTAATTTTTCCGTGATACCTTCAACCTGCTAGCGGCTGAAGGCGTTCATTGAGCAATTACAAACGACAAAAGGAGATTTAAACATGCGTACACCTATCATGGCCGGCAACTGGAAAATGAACAAGAATCCTAAGGAAACTGCAGAATTCTTGGACGGCGTTAAAGGCAAGTTACCAGCATCTGACAAAGTTGAAACCATCATTGCAGCTCCTGCAATCGATTTGACCACGTTAGTTGCTGGCGCTGAAGGCACACCTTTGAAGACTGCTGCTGAAAACAGCTACTTCGAAGATGCTGGTGCTTTCACCGGCGAAACTAGCCCTAAAGCATTGAAGGAAATGGGTCTTGACTATGTTGTCATCGGCCATTCCGAACGCCGTGGCTACTTCCACGAAACTGACGAAGATATCAACAAAAAAGCCAAGGCAATTCTTGCCAACGGCTTGTTGCCAATCATCTGCTGTGGCGAAACCCTTGAACAACGCGAAGCCGGCCAAACCAATGACTGGATCGCTTACCAAGTGGCTGGCGCATTAGTTGGTTTATCCGCTGACGACGTTAAAAAGTCTGTCATCGCTTATGAACCAATCTGGGCCATCGGCACTGGCAAGACTGCTTCCGCAGACCAAGCCCAAGAAGTTGTGGCTCACGTCCGTGCAACGGTTAAGAAGTTATATGATGCCGAAACTGCTGACGCTGTTCGTATTTTATACGGTGGCTCAGTTAAGCCTGCTAACGTTAAGGAACTCATGTCCAAAGAAGATATCGACGGCGGCTTAGTCGGCGGTGCTTCCATGGATCCAGAGTCCTTCATCGCTTTGGCTAACTACCAAGACTAATTGCTTGCTTCACGCAAACAATGACGCTTAACTTACAAATTTTCCCAATTAAAAGGAGAGAAATTCATGTCTATCATTACTGATGTTTTAGCACGCGAAGTCCTCGACTCCCGTGGCAACCCAACTGTTGAAGTTGAATTATATACCGAAGATGGCGGCTTTGGCCGTGCCTTAGTCCCATCAGGTGCTTCTACTGGCGAACACGAAGCGGTTGAATTACGTGACGGCGACAAATCACGTTTCGGCGGCAAAGGTGTTTTAAAGGCTGTGGGTCACGTCAACGACGAACTTGCTAAAGCAGTTATCGGCTTGGACGTTACTGACCAACGCCTGATCGACAAGACCATGATCGAAGCTGATGGTACCCCTAACAAAGGCAAGTTTGGTGCTAACGCCATTCTTGGTGTTTCCTTGGCTGCTGCGCGTGCCGCTGCTGCTGAAGTTGGCTTGCCATTGTACGAATACCTTGGCGGCCCTAACGGCCATGTGCTTCCTACTCCTATGATGAACGTTATCAACGGTGGCGCTCACTCCACTAACACGATCGATTTCCAAGAATTCATGATCATGCCTGTTGGTGCCAAGACTGTTCGCGAAGCCATCCGTATGGGTTCCGAAACTTTCCACGCCTTACAAGCCCTCTTGAAGTCTAAGGGTGACATCACTTCCGTCGGTGACGAAGGTGGCTTTGCACCTAACTTGAAAGACAACGAAGAAGCTTTCGAATTCTTAGTTGAAGCGATCACCAACGCCGGCTACAAGCCAGGTGTCGATGTTGCCATCGCCTTTGACGTTGCTTCTTCCGAATTCTACGATCCAGAAACGAAGCGTTACACGTTGAAGTGGTCTGATCCTGACACTTCATACAGCACTTCCGAATTTATCGACTTGATTGCAGGCTTTGTTGCTAAGTACCCAATCGTTTCCATCGAAGATCCTATCGACGAAAACGACTGGGAAGGCTGGCAAGAAATCACCGCTAAGTTGGGCGACAAAGTTCAACTTGTCGGTGACGACTTGTTCGTTACCAACACCGACTACCTGAAGAAGGGTATCGACATGGGCGTTGCGAACTCCATCTTGATCAAGCTCAACCAAATCGGTACTTTGACTGAAACCTTCGAAGCTATCGAAATGGCCAAGGAAGCCGGCTACTCTGCTGTTGTCTCCCACCGTTCTGGTGAAACTGAAGACACGACGATCGCTGACTTGGTTGTTGCCACTAACGCTGGCCAAATCAAGACTGGTTCAATGAGCCGTACTGATCGTATTGCCAAGTACAACCAATTGATGCGTATCGAAGACGAATTGGGTTCCTCTGCTCAATACAAAGGTCGCCAATCCTTCTACAACGTTAAAGAAGTTAAGAACTACAAAGGTTAATTCCTGCCTAGCTTAACTGAAAGCCTCATCCTAGACGTAGGGTGAGGCTTTTTTTTTGCGGCGTTGTGATTGGACTTGACTCAGTTTTGAAAATTCAAGCTGATTTTTCCTGTCAGCACAGCATCTTTGCTATAATGAAAATAACAAGTGTTTTGGGGGCAGTTATGGAAGCAGTTCGTTCAAAAATTGATACCACACGTTTGAAGTTTGTACTTCAAGGATTAGTGGTCGGCTTATTGACTGGGGCAGTGATCAGCAGCTTTCGTTTTGCGATAGAACGCGTCTTGGTGTTCATGCAAGCTATTTACCGCCATCCGACACCTGGCAAACTGGCATTGGTGCTGGTAGGCATGATCGCCTTAAGTTTGATCGTCGCCGCCTTATTAAAAAGCGAACCGAACATTTCTGGCTCAGGGATCCCGCAGATCGAAGGCCAATTAGCTGGGGAAATGGATTTTCCTTGGTGGTCGATTTTATGGAAAAAATTCGTCGCTGGGGTTTTAAGCATCGGACCAGGGCTATTTCTCGGTCGCGAAGGGCCATCGATCCAACTTGGTGGCGCCGTTGGTCAAGGCGTCGCTGAAGGCTTGAAAAAACATGGCGCTGATCGCCGCATCCTCATCGCATCAGGTTCAGCTGCTGGGTTAGCAGCGGCGTTTAACGCGCCGATCGCTGGGACCTTGTTTGTGTTGGAAGAAGTTTATCACAACTTCAGCCCGTTAGTGTGGATCACCGCTTTGGCCAGTGCGTTAGGCGCCGACTTTGTTTCCTTGAATGTCTTCGGTGAAGTGCCAGTGTTGCATTTGACCTACACCCGCAGCATGCCGGTGAATTTATATTGGCATTTGTTAGTCTTAGGCGTGTTGTTGGGCTTGTTAGGCTATTTATACCAGCGCGTATTGTTGGCCATGCCCAACTGGTATGCCAAAACGCATATCCCCCGCTACTTGCAAGGCATCATTCCTTTTGTGTTGGTGATTCCAATGGGGTTGTACATGCCGAGTATTTTAGGGGGCGGCAATGGCATGATCGTCGGCTTTGGCCGCGTGGTGCCAAGCTTAACCGTGTTATTGGTGATTTTTGCCGCGCGCTTTATTTATTCGATGATCTCATATGGTTCTGGGTTGCCTGGTGGGATCTTCTTGCCGATCCTAAGCTTAGGAGCTGTGATCGGTGCGATCTACGGGGTGTTCATGGTGCAAGTTGGCTTGTTGCCGAAAGTCTATGTCATGAACTTGATTATTTTCTCCATGGCTGGCTATTTTGCTGGGATCGGGAAAGCACCGTTCACCGCGATTTTATTGATCACCGAAATGGTGGGGAACTTGACGCATTTGATGCCCATGGCAGTGTTGGCGTTAGTGGCTTACATTGTAGTCGATGTGTTAGGCGGCGCCCCAATTTACGAATCCTTGTTGCGGCGCATGACGGTGCCTAAGCAGATCGAATCGATTCATCGCATGGATCGCTTGGAGTTGCCTGTGTTTGCCGGATCCAAACTAGAAGGCTTGCAAGTGCGTGACTTTTCTTGGCCGAAGCAAACCTTGTTGATCGGCATCAATCGAGGCGAAAATCAAATCATTCCCCATGGCGATACCGTGATTCGTGCCGGCGATACCTTAGTGTTACTAACTGACACGTCTCAACGCGCAAAAATTCGCGCCAAGATCCAACATTTAGCGGCTCATATGACCAAATCAGAAGGGGTCCATCATGCACATTGAACGTTTGAACCGATTGCAAGCTGCTGAATATGTCAAATGGCATTATTTTGGTGATGCCAGTGCCGCAAACCTGAATGACGCCCAACAAGTTGCTGAGTTTGATGAAATTTTTGCTGATAACGGCTTGGATTATTTTGCTGTGTTGGCTGCAGATGAACTCGTGGGGGTGTTGAGCTTTGAGTTTCCTCATGGCCAGATCATGATGCATGTGAAGTTGGCGCCACAAGCCATTGGCATGTTAAAAACCAGTGAATTGGCACAATTAGGGACTGAGTTTGGTCAAGCCCATTATCATGATGATGATGCCGTGCAAATCGCTTCAGTTTCACCGTCTGATGACTAGCCACTTGGCGCTTTGTGTGATAATCTATTAGTTAGTAGTCAGTCGCGCCTCGGCGCGTTCAGGAGGAAGATCTTGCAGAATTTATTTACGACGTTGTTGATCATCGATTCGATTCTGATCGTGATTGCAACTTTAATGCAGCCTAGTAAGCAACAAGATGCCTTAAGCGCCTTATCCGGTGGCGCTACCGACTTGTTCGGCAAGCAGAAATCACGCGGATTTGAAGCGTTTATGGAAAAAGTAACAGTGGTGTTAGGGGTATTGTTTTTCGCCTTCTCCATTGTGTTGGTATACATCGCATCGCACTAACCAACAGTCTCCTGCAACGGTAGGAGACTTTTTTTGAGACAATTCGACAATTCGTGAACGCACGAATTGGACATTTATGATGAAAACGAGGGACCATACATGACCACAGTCGGCCACATGAGAAATGAATTACTCGCCGCATTCCGGCGCAACCCACAAATCGCCTTTTCCACTGCCAGCCTCAACCGCGCGTTGAAACTGGAAGATGCTGAAGACTTCAAAGTGATGGTGCAAGCTTTAACAGGCTTGGAAAATGATGACTTGATCCACAGCACAGGTGAAGCGCTGTTCCAATTAGGCGGCAAACCAGCAGGACATTTGGAAGGTATTTTCCACGGCAACGAAAAAGGCTTCGGCTTTGTTGCTGTTGAAGATGAAGATAGTGACTTCTTTATTGCGCCACCGGCAACCAAATATGCCTTAGACGGCGACACCGTTGAGATCAACGTGACACGTAAAGCTCGTCCTGGCGACTCCCGCGGTTCAGAAGCTGAAGTCGTGAAGGTGCTTGAACGCAAGATCACCCGCTTAGTCGGTGAATATGCGCCGTTATCTGATAGCGAAAAAGAACGCACCGGTTTCATCGGGGTGGTGACTTCGCATGAAAAGAAACTCAAGAGCTACCCAATTTTTGTCAAAGATACTGGCATGATCCCAGAACTTGGCGACATGTTGATGGTCGAAGTGACGGCTTATCCTGATCACGACCATCCTAAAGCCATGCAAGGGATCATTTCCGAAAATCTTGGGAACAAAAACGACCCTGGTGTTGACGTGTTGTCATTGGTTTTGGCTAACGACATTCATACTGAATACCCAGAAGACGCAATGGCCCAAGCTAACGCGATCCCAGATCACGTCACCGACCAAGATCGCGTCGGCCGTCGCGATATCACCGATCAACCGGTTGTCACCATTGATGGCGATGACTCTAAAGACTTTGATGACGCTGTTGTCGCTTGGAAGTTACCCAATGGGAACTACCATTTAGGGGTGCATATTGCCGATGTGTCGTATTACGTCACTGAAGGCTCACCACTTGATAAAGAAACTTATGCGCGTGGCACGTCAACATATTTAACGGATCGAGTCATTCCGATGTTGCCATTCCGTTTATCTAACGGGATCTGTTCATTGAACCCAGATGTTGATCGTTTGGCAATGTCTTGTGACATGGAGATCACGCCAGAAGGCAAAGTCGTCAACCACGACATTTACCAATCCATCATTCGCTCACATGGGCGTTTGACTTACAACAACGTCAACAAAATGATCACCGATCAAGATCCTGAACTGCGCGCAAAATACGCTGATTTAGTGCCAATGTTGGACTTGATGGGCGATTTGCATAAGATCTTATACAAAATGCGCCATGACCGTGGTGCGATTGATTTTGAAGAACATGAAGCTAAGATCATCGTCGACGAAAATGGTCACCCAACAGACATCGTGTTGCGTGAACGTGGCTTGTCTGAACGCATGATCGAATCTTTCATGTTGCAAGCCAACGAAACGGTTGCGGAGCATTACAACAAGTTGCACTTGCCATTCTTGTATCGTGTCCATGAAACACCAGATGATGATCGGATCAAAGACTTCATCGATTTCTTGGCTACTTTTGGGATCACAGTGCCGATCAAAGCCGGTGCCAAGTTGACCCCTAAGATGTTGCAAGAAGTCAACACGTCAGTTCAAGGCACACCAGAAGAAATGATGGTCAATGTCAAAATGCTGCGGAGCTTGAAACAAGCGCACTATTCTGAAGACCCACTTGGGCATTTCGGGATCGCCGCAGAGTATTATTGTCACTTTACCAGTCCGATTCGCCGTTATCCAGACTTGATCGTGCACCGTTTGATCCGTTCTTATGCCACGGCTGGTGCCGGTGAAGATAACCAAGCCAAATGGGCAGCAAAACTGCCTGATATCGCGGTACAAACTTCTGTGCGTGAACGTCATTCCGTTGACGCGGAACGTGCGGTTGACGACTTGAAGAAGGCTGAATACATGGCCGATAAAGTCGGTGAAGACTTTGATGCTGTGGTTTCAGGTGTTGCTGGGTTTGGGATGTTCGTGGCTTTGCCGAATACCGTTGAAGGTTTGGTTCATATTTCTCGGATGAAAGATGACTATTATGCCTTTGTTGAAAACCAAATGGCCTTAGTCGGCGAACGGTTCCACAAGATCTATCGCATCGGTCAAACGGTTAAAGTGCACTTGGACAACGTTGATGTGGAACAACGACAAGTCGACTTCTCTTTGATCCCATCTGATGACACGCCTAAGACTGATATCGTGGTGAAGCGCGAGACCCGCTCTCGTGGGCAAAACCACAGTGATGCGCCACGCAATGGCAATCGCAATGGTGGCAATCGGAATAACAACCATGGTGGTAATAACAACCGTAACCGTAACAACAATAACAACCGTGGCGGCAGCCGCCCGTTTAACAAACTAGGCGACCAATTGCGTCAAAGCGGCCAACGCGGCGGGAACAAACACTAGAAAAGAGGGGTGCTGATGGCTAAGAAAATGAAGCCAAAGCCAGATAACCTGTTAGCCCAAAACAAAAAGGCCTATCACGATTATAATATCCTCGAAACTTATGAAGCTGGGCTTGCCTTGACGGGCACCGAGATCAAGTCAGTACGCGCAGGCAAAACCACCTTGCGCGATGGCTATGCACGGGTGCGCAATGGTGAAGCTTGGTTGGAAAATGTTCACATCACGCCTTATGCAGAAGGTAACCAGTTCAATGTCGATCCTATGCGCAATCGTAAACTGTTATTGCACAAAAAAGAGATCCGTAAACTGGAAGTCAGCCTCACTGAAAAGGGCTTGACGATCGTACCTTTGCGCATGTACCTTAAACATGGCTATGCCAAAGTATTGATCGGCGTCGCGCAAGGGAAGAAGAACTACGACAAGCGTGAAACCTTGAAACGCAAAGATCAACAACGCGACATTCAACGCGCGCTGAAAGAACGTTATTAACATCACAGCACCAACGCAACACCGCCTTTAAGGCGAGTCGCGTTAGTGCTGTTTTGTTTTTCCCCGCAGACGCGATTGTTTTGATGAAAGAGCAAGATAGGCTTGTACTTCACTGGCGCTTCCTCTAAAGTGATCATTAGTTCATTTTTTTGGAGGTCGCAGGCATGCAGAAGTTTCTCACCCGCTGGTTTTCCGGCGAAAGTTTAGATTATCATTTTGTTTTTGCGTTATTAGCGCCTGTGATCGCCGACCAATTCTTTTTGATCAGCTTCAATTTCTTAAACACTGCGATGATCGCCAGTTCTGGGCAAGCTGCGATTTCTGCGGTCAATATTGTGGGGTCCATCAACATTTTGCTGATTCAGATCTTTGTGGCAGTCGGGCTTGGTGGCACTGTGTTGATCGCGCAGTATTTTGGCAATAAGCAAGTGAAAATGCTGGGGCAAGTGGTCAATGGGACGCTATTTGGCGCAATTCTCACGGGATTGGGTTTGGCCATCGTCTTTGGTGTGTTACATACACCGATTTTGCAATTGCTTTTTGGGGCCGCGGCACCGAATGTCATGGCCGATGCTAAGATCTATATGCTAGGGGTGCTTGGCAGTTATCCTTTTGAAGCGACAGTTGAAGGGACCAACGGTTGCTTACGAGGGATCGGCCGCACGAAGAATTCGCTGGTGTTATCCAGCACCATGAACGGGTTGTATTTGATTTTTAACTTGGTGTTTATCACTTGGCTGCACATGGGCATCATCGGCATGATCATTGCGTTAAATCTGTCTCGCTGGTTGGCGGCTGGATTTGCGGTTTGGATGTTGTCGACGCATCGTGATCTGTTTGCTTTGCAGATGCAGACATTGCGTCATGTTGACTTCAAAATGATCCGGCGTGTCCTCGGTGTTGCGGTGCCATTTGCCGCAGAGTCGTTCTTCTTTAACGGTGGGAAGATCATTATTCAGATGATGGTCGTCGGGTTAGGCACCAGTGTGATCGTCACCAACGCCATTGCTAATTCTTGGGTGCAGTTGTCCGAGATCATTCCCACTGCGCTTGAAGTGGCGTTAGTACCGATTGTGGGGCAATGTATCGGCAGACGCAATATCAATGACGCCAAAAAGTTGACCAAGTCGTTTTTAGGCTTGGGAAGCGCTGCATTTGTGTTAGTCGATGGGATCTTGTTTGTCAGTTTCAATCGCGGCATTCAGTTGTTTAGCCCAGCTCCTGATATTGTTAGCAATATTTTCCACATTTACCTGATTTTTGCTGTGATGCATATCCTAGTATGGTCGTTTTCGTTTGTGTTACCATCGGCGTTGCGGGCAGCCGGGGATGGCAAGTTCACCACTTACATCAGCTTGTTGACGATGTGGTTATTTCGAGTCGTTGGCGGCTATGTGTTCGGCGTGCGACTCGGTTATGGCTTGATCGGCATCACAGTGGTCATGACGTTGGAATGGGCGATCCGTGGGTTGATTTTCGTTTTACGCTTTCGGGGAACACGATGGTTGCGCAAACGATTGATTTAAGTATGATCCGACTGGTAGCGATGCCAGTCGGATTTTTTGCTTAAGCGAGATCATTTTCAAATGCGAGTAACTGAACTAAAGTGGGGTCATGCAACTTGGTATCAAGGGTGATGGCATGGATGTGATTTTTGCGCAACTGATCAGCAGGTAGAACCACTGTGGTCAAAGCGACCAATTGGGCAACTTGAATGCCAAGGCTTTTGCTGGCGGCAATCGAGCGAATGGTCAAGTTTATTTGGAAGTGTTGCAGGACAAAAGCAGTCAAATGCTGCTGGAAGTTATGGAAACTTTGTCGATCAAAGATGCCGGCCACTGATTGATGATCAATATCGATTGTTACAGCTGATTGTATAGAGGGTGTTTGGATCGCTTGCAAAATGGCCAGTTCCAAGGCAAGGGTGCGCCGGTCGTGGTAGTTGGTGTCTACCACAACATTTGCTGGTGATGAAAGGTTGAAAACCGAACGCATTAGCTGAATCAGGATTTTTGGCTTCAATTCGTCGAAACGGCAAGTCGGATATTTTTGCCATTGATCTGCATACAAACTGTGATTGAGTCGTTTACGGTGTTTTGGCGTGTCATCGACTATCGCAACCATCAACTGTTGCGGATCAGCCAGTGCAGTACTGATGCTAAAATGCTGCGTCGAATCGTCAGGTAATGGGACTGCGTTTAACGGTCCTGAAAGGTTGCGGGGATCCAAGGTTATTGGCGGTGAACGCTTGACGGTGCTGAGTCGTTGCAAGTGTGTGATGATTTCCTCATCAGACAGCATTAAGCGTTTCCCGATGTTGAGAATGGTTTGGTGTTGCACGGGTTCGTCATGGCGTAGTTTCTTGATCGTTGCAACGGATACTTGCAAGTAACGCGCTAGTACAGTATCAGTGAAAGATAATTTGAGAAACTCGTGGTATTTCATCCTGGATTATTCACCTCGGTATTTGGGACATGAAATCGCATCTGGCCGGTCTGAAAGCAACGTTTGGAGCGTTGCGAATACTGACTGAGCGGAGAAGTTGGTGATCGATGCACCACGAACAGACCGACCCAGTTTTCGGCTCGACGCACGACCTATTCAGTTATTCAGTTCAGGTCGCCAACTGATGGACTTCGTCCATGAGCCGACTAAACCAGTTCTTGTAAACATAGTTAGAAGCAAGATGAATCACCACACGACGGGCGTGCCAAGTAATCCTACCGGCGATGTGAAAGAGACTGAACCGTAGCGAGGAGATGGTTGAACGACGGTCTTCCGAGACAAAGAGCTGTTTAAAGAGCTGAACCAGGTTATAGGCAATACCGGTGATCAAGGCTCGTGCAGTGTTCCGTGCAAAAGTTGAG